>JAGYOJ010000023.1 GCA_018399435.1 Actinomycetota bacterium
AAAGTAATTCTGAACAGCAAAAAGAAATATATGGTTATTATGCATACTTAAAAGGTCTTGATTCATGGGACATGAATATACAAAGTAATTCTGATACACAGAATGCAATGGATGAAACTGCAATTCAAATTGACCTGGATAATATACATTATCCAGGTTATGAATTTAAAAAATTAGTTCGAAATTTCACTACTTGGGGCAGCCAATTTAAATAAATCAATTCGTATGATATCAATTTTTTCAAGCCAAATATATAATAAAGCTAAAGATATTATATTGTCTTTAAGAGATAGTCTCATAAAAAAAGAAATAGTGTAATCAATAGTTCTATATATTTCTGGCTAGGTTTTGTTTTGCAGGCTTCTTGGAAATTTTAAATAAATTGTAACAAAATATATTTCCTACTGAGAAATTAGAACTGCCAGATAGATTTCAATAGTCATATTAAATATATAAAGATATATTTTCGGGATGCAGCTAGATTATATCGAAATCGCCATTTCATTCTGTGGTACCATGTAGGACTGCTTCTATTGGAAACCATAGCTTGTTCCTTATGGATATATATGAAGACGAGCTATTAAATTTTCACTTGATAATACATAGCTGCCGCTGCCTAGAAAAGCATAAAGGTTTACCTGGCCAATAACGTTTCCTATAAGGTCAAAGTCATTCAAAGGCAGTTCATTTTCATATTCAATTCAGTGGTAGAAGATATATCCCTTGGCTCTCCGCTTACATTCAATTCTTCAAACCTGATTATATCACTGGTTACCTCAATTATTTCGATTTCATTTAAAGTGAATAGTTCAAAAATTAAATAACCCTTAAACTGCTTGTCTGCATTATCGTTTCCCACCAATACAGATTCTTGTCGCTAACATTGGTTTTCTGAGTTATATAACCACTTTTACTGTATCTGCTCTTATTGTCTTGGTATCTATGAGCCCTCTTATATCAGAAAACTTTCCATTACAGACATAAGATCAATTTTTATTTCAAAGTTGTCAGTTTCGCCAGCCTAGCCAGATGCATCTATAATTATTGATGCTTCAACAGATTCCGGAGCAGAATCTATGCGGTCTGGTGAATGCTAGACAAAGAATATGATATTATTATCAATCCTAATTATATCACTTATTTCTTCATGGCTTTCTGTAAAATTAAGATCAATGGTTTCTCTCTCGTTATCTAATACTTCTATAATGAATACGTGGATATCTTCATCAAAAAGTGCAGGCAAAGCCTCGCGATTAAGCCAATCTGTAACATCTTCATTATTATAATATACAGTTTTTATCTCTGGTGGGTGGTTAGTGTTGCCTTCTTCTGCATCTCCAGCATAAGGAGCTCAAATACCGGCAGTACTCTCCTGATTAGAACTACTGTCTTCTCTACTATCTGTATCTTCAGACTGCAGAATAGACTCATTATCATTTGATATTTCTTCAGGCTGTTTTTAATCTGATTCTATTGTTATTCCACAAAAGTTGCATGATGCTGCAATCGAAAAAATCAATATTGTTATTAGCACCGAAATTAGAAAGAAGAATTTATTTTTCTAGTTTTCTAAATGGGAAATAAATAAATTATATTTGTAGAATATCTAAAAATTAATTAAACTTAAGTTAAGGAAAATAGTAAAGGGGCAAAAATGACTTCTTTGGAAATTGTAGGTTTAGTTGCTGTGATATTAATGTCTGCTTTTGCAATAGTAGCAATCGCAGTGGCTGTTCCATTATTTAGATTATTGTCAAGGGCTAATAATATAATTGGCAGCATTAATAATAAAATAGATCCTTTAGTTGAAGACTTAAATTCAATAGTTTCTAATATGAATTCGGAAGTAAGCTCCATTAATGACATTACAAGGAGCGCCAGCTCTATAGTGGAACAATTAGAGAAAGTGGTAAAATTAGCAAGGATTATATTGACTAGCCCAATTATTAAGGTTATCAGTACTACAGCGGGGATATTTGGCGCAGCTAAAAAAGCTTCAGAAAAGAAATAATTAGGGAGATTAATGTAAATGATTGAAAAAAAAGACATTGGCTTTATATTGGGAGGCGCAGTAATAGGCGCTGCAATTGGTTATATAATAAGTAAAATAGGTATTAAAAAGATATTAGATGCCCTTAGAGATAATAATATCATTCCTGAAAATATAGCTAATGTAATTGATGATTTCGGGCAAAATATAGGTTCTAATCAATGATCAAATACACAGTTTTTTTTATATTTATTTAAATCTAGGTGATAAGTAGTTTCAAATGAATTAAACAAGTCCAAGTATTGTTCCAGGTATCTTATTAGCAAGAATTTTTCTTTAACGGTCTTTTTGGCTTCTTTGCCTAATTTATTCTTTAGGTTTTTATCTTTTAATATCTGCACGATCCTTTTTGCTGCTTCTTCTACAGATGAAACCAGAAAACCATTTACTCCGTCTTCAATTTGATGGACTATCCCCCCAGCTTTACCACCAATAACTGCTGCCCCTTTCCACATGGCTTCAGTAACTGTAAGGCCAAACCCTTCTTTTAAAGATTTCTGCAAGACTACAGCAGCTTTACTTTGGAGCGCATTAACAAGCGCAGAATCTTGCTGGCTTAGTATAGTTATATTCTCATCCTGTAAATTCAATAGGTTTTTATATATTTTTTCGCCTTCAGGATCATCTGTTGCAATATTTCCTAAAAGGACTAGATGGGCATCCACCTCTTTTCTGGCAATATTGAATGCTTCTATTACTCCTTCGGGGTCCTTCCATTTGTCAAACCTTGATATCTGCACTACTAATGGCAGGTCAGTAGGTATTCCATAATGGTTGAACCTGCCCTGCATTTCTTTTTCACTAAGTTTTTTATTTTTTACGCAAAATGGATTAATGGCAGGCATAAAGAATGCTTGCGGCGGCTTCAAGTCTTGCTTGTATTCTTTTAAAGTTAAAATTATTGCGTCATATTCCTGGATATATGGCCTAAGGTAATCAAATAAAACCTTATTCGGGCTTGATAGGTCAACATGGCATCTCCATATCCAGGGTTGTCTCTTTTCATAAAACTTTATAATACCTAAAGGCTGGGGGTCATGCACTACTACAAAGTCATGGTCCATCCTATTTCTTACAGCATTTTCAAAGAGTACATTTTCATATGTATCTTTTTTAATAGTAGTTAAATTTATGTCCGCGCCCTGAAGCGCATTATGCATTTTCTTTGTAATGCTAAAAAAATCAGGGGACCCTTGTATTACTTTCCATTCTGCTTTTATTCCAATGCTATTCATCAGGAGTGTCAAGGGAGAAAGCATTTCTGCAACTCCACCCCCATAAAAAGTTGAATTAATATGGGCTACATGCTTGCCCGCAAGAGGTTTTGCTTTTTCCCTGATTCTATTTATGGTTTCTTTTCCAACAAATTCCTGGTAATCTTCTATCTGGGTTAATCTATCCTTTTGGTCCATTTTTTTAGCCTTTTTTTTATTTTTAAAAAATTATAAAAAATATTATTGTATAAATCCAAAGAAATATTATTTAATATGGATTATATTAACTTCTTTTAGTATAGAAAGGAAATGATGAATTATCAAAAGTATTATAAAATAATTTCTATTTCCCTTTTGCTTCTATTGCTTTTTTTATCTTCTGCATGTTTTTTATTTGGAGAAAATGTAAAGCCTCAAGAAGAAACCGGAAATATAGAGGCTAAAGATATAGAAATAAAAGAAGAAGAAGAAATTATAGATAATGAAAAACCAGAAGATAAAGAAGCTTACGTAGAAGATATGGATAAATTAATCAATGAATTAAGGGCTGCTCTAAAAAAAGTTGAAGAGGCAGCAATAAAGTTTGAAAATGATGAGATTAGAATATCTGAAATTGATAATTATATAAATGCCTATATTAAATCTATTGGGGAAACTAATGCTAAATTTTTAAAAGTTGAGCCGCCAGAAGATGCAATAGAAATCCAAAATTCTTTTAGTAATTCCATGGAAAAATTTTTAAGTTCAACTGAAAGCTTGGAAAAGTATTTAAAAACAAGTATTTTAAATATGGAGCAGAAAATAAAATATTTAGAGCAAGCTTACAAACAAGGCCAAGAAGCAGAAATTCTTTTAAATGAAACCGAAACAAAGTTAAATGAATACAAGGGAGAATAAAAAAATGCAAAAAGGCAGTGAAATAAGGATAATTAATTTTGGAGATGTCCCTTTTTTAGATTCACAGGCCATCTACCATGCGGTAGCCCATGCTTTTAATAGCAAAAGCAGGGATACCATTACCATGATGAGCCCCAGGCAAACATATGTAAGCATTGGATTTTTTCAGGAATTGGAAAAAGAAGTGGATGTAGAATATTGCCAAGAAAGAGGAATACCAATAATAAGGAGGGAAGTTGGGGGAGGAGCGGTTCTTCTTGGTAATGACCAGCTATTTTTCCATTTCATATTTAATAAAAAAAATCTTACAAGAGATATAAATAAAATATATAAAATGTTTCTCATGCCCGCTATAGGAGCCTATAATAAGCTAGGCCTTAATGTTTATCACCGCCCAATAAATGATTTACATATTGGCGGAAAGAAAATTGGAGGCAATGGAGCTGTAGAAATAGGTGATGCCATGGTAGTAGTAGGCAGCTTTATGTTTGACTTTAATTATAAGTTAATGCCAAAAATACTCAAAGTACCCTCAGATAAGTTTAGGGATAAAATATATAAAAATATTAATGAATATGTGACTACAATAAAGAGGGAATGCAAGCAAAATGGTATTGATATTTTTTCAAAAGAGAAAATAACCGCTGCTTTTTTAGAAGAAGTATCAGGTTTCTTTGGCAGGAAAATAAGCTTAGAAAAAAAATTATATGAATCTGAAGAAAACAAGTTAATAGAAATAAGAAAAAAGCTGACATCAAAGGATTGGCTTTACAGAAAAGGCAAATACTTGGATAAGAAAGTAAAAATAACCGCTGACCTTAACCTATATGAGGGAAATTATAAATGCAAGGGAGGCCTTATTAGAATAACAGCTGCGATAAAAAATAATATATTCAAAGATTTAAATATATCTGGCGATTTTACTATGATACCTTCCAATGGGCTAAAATTAATAGAGCAGAAGCTTATAGGCACTGAGCTTGGAGAAAATAAAGTATTTGAGGCAATAAAACAAAGCTATAAGGAAAATGAAATAAAATCTCCGGGCATGGAACCTGAAGATTTGCTTGAAGCAATTAAACAAGTTATAATGGATAAATTTTAATCTTTCTTTTTAAAATTCAATGCAGCTGAATTTATGCAATACCTTAAGCCGGTAGGCTGGGGCCCGTCATCGAAGACATGGCCCAAATGCCCTCCGCAGTTTGAGCATACAACCTCAGTTCTTACCATGCCGCCGCTTCTGTCTTCTTTTTCAGATATATTTTCTTTTTTTGCCGTTCTGTAAAAGCTAGGCCACCCAGTGCCTGAATCAAATTTATGTTCAGAGCTAAATAAAAGGTTCTGGCAGCCAGCACAATGGTATTCACCTTTTTCTTTATTGTCGTAATATTCATTTGCAAAAGGCTCTTCAGTTCCTTTTTCCCTCAATATATGGTATTGCTGTTTATTTAAAATTTTTTTCCACTCTTTTTCTGTTTTTTTTACCATTTAACCACTAAAATTTATTATATCAGATTCTCAAATTTATTCACCAAACTGGAAAAGGAAGAAACGGCATTTTTAATTGGTTGGGGGTCTTCCATATCTATTCCTGCTTTTTTTAGTATGTTTAATGGATAATCTGAACCTCCGCCGGAAAGAAATTCTAAGTATTTTTTTACTGCTTTATTTTTCTCCTTTAATATTTTTTCTGATAGAGTGCAGGCTGCAGAAAATCCTGTTGCATACTTATAGACATAAAATGAATTATAAAAATGGGGAATTCTAGACCATTCTAATTCAATTTCCTTATCTACAATTATATTTCCGTAATATTTTTTATTTAGTGACAAGTATATTTCTGATAACTTGTTTACTGTAAGGGGAAATCCCTCCTCTGCCATTTCATGTACAGTCTTTTCAAATTCTGCAAACATCGTTTGCCTGAATACAGTATTTCTAAACTGTTCAAGATAATTATTAATAAGGTAAAGCTTTGTTTTTTTGTCTTTTAATTTACTTATAAGATGTTTTGTCAGCATTATTTCATTAAGCGTAGAAGCAATTTCAGCAATAAAGATAGAATAGCCTGAATTAATATAATGCTGGTTATCATTTGATAAATAACTATGGGCTGCATGCCCTAATTCATGGGCAAGGGTAAATACATCATCCAGAGTATTCTGGTAATTTAGTAATATGAAAGGATGCGTGTCATAACAACCCCACGAGAAAGCTCCACTTGTTTTACCAATATTTTCCATCACGTCAATCCATTTATTTCTAAAAGCCTCCTCAATTATTTCTAAATATTGCTTCCCTAAAGGTTTTAAAGATTGGAAGATTATTTTTTTAGCTTCATTGTAGTTATAGCTTAAACCTGGCTCTATTATTGGAACATAGAGGTCATAGATATGCATTTCTTTTAGATTTAAAGCTTCTTTTTTTAAAGATACATATCTTTTTAGCTCACCTAAATTTTTATTTATTACTTTTATAAGGTTATCATAAACTTTTAAAGGAATATTATCAGCAAATAGGGATGCTTCTATTGTTGAATTATATTTTCTAATTCTAGAATAATAGATATCCTTTTTTATGCTAAAACTTAAAGTAGAAGCAATGGTATTCTTTTGATTGCTATATGTTCCATATAGTTTACTAAAAGCATCTTTTCTAATATTCCTATTATTGCTTCTCATAAACTTTGTGAAGTTGCCTTTTGTAAGCTCTACTTTATTGCCCTCTTCATCCGTAATTTTTGGAAATTTTATGTCAGCATTGTTTATCATATTAAATATCTGGCCGGGAGCTTGTGCAATTTCTCCAGATAACGCAAGTATTTTTTCTTCCTTTTCGGATAATGTGTGCTTCTTTTTCCTTAGTAAATTTTTTAGAAAATGTATAAATTTATTAAATTTTTCTTCTCTTAAATATTTCTTAAAGTCTTTTTCAGGAATTCTTAGTATCTCTGGAATTAAAAAAGAAGTAACTGATTCAAATTGCACAATCAGGTTTTGCGCCCTGTCGAAAAAAGCATGATATTTATTATTTGTATTGTCTTCATCTTTTCTAAGGTGCGCGTATACAAAAATTTTTTCTATCTTTTCTGCAATTTCTTCATAAGCATTTAATGCTTTAAAAAAATTGTTTGAAATATTTCCCTTAAACTCTAAGTATTTATTTAATTTTTTTTGGTAAATTTTGTAATCTTTTTCCCAATCATTGTCCGAGGAATAGATATCTTCTATTTTCCATTTATATTTTTTTAAAACTTCTTCCCTTTTTTTCATAAATATCGGCTCCTTTTTTAAATTACAAATTCAATATTATAATAAATTTTAAACATTATTACATGGTTTGAATTTTAATTTTTTCGAATGTATAATAGTTTTGTTTTTTAGCAAATCTTTTCATCATGGAAAGGGTCTTATTGGAGAGAAGAGGCAGAAAAGAATCAATAATAACGCTAATAGTAATGATAATTGTTGCTGCAGTTATTGTTAGCTGGTTAACGGGGCTCTGGAGCTGTGAGAGCGGAAGAAAAGATTTATCAGAAGAAGAAAAATTAAGCATAGCTGATTATGTAAATTCAGTCTCTGTCCTTATACAGCAGTCAAATAAGATTTCATTTAACTTTTTTATAACCATAGAAAAAGTAGAAGATATATCACGGGAAGAGCTTGACGACACCCTTTCTGAAATTATTGAAGAAAGCAAGGTTGTATCAGAAAATTGCAAGGAGCTTAACCCCCCGCAAAACTTTGAGGTGGCCCATGGATACCTTGAATTAGTATTGGATATTAGAAATAATACTTATGAGAATTTTAAGCCTGCCTTATTTAATGCCTTACAGGATATAGATTTGGATATTTCAAGCTCGCAAATTACAAACTCTTTCCTTTATATGTTCATGAGTGATGAGATATATAAATATTTCCAGGATGAACTGAAAAAAGCAGGAGAAGATATCGGGATAAGCAATCTAACCATTATTGATTCCAAGGTTTTAAAGGATAGAAACCTAACTGATACGCAGAGCGTATTGGATTTTATTTCTGACATAAAAAAAGTAACTAATCTACAGGAGAGGAGAGGGGTTGCAGTTATTTCACAAAGCATAGAGTTTGACCCAAAAATAATAAATGAAAATGATGATTACCTGATATTGGCAAATGGTTCTGAAGTTAGTGTAACTATTTTAGTGGAAAACCAGGGAAATATTGTAGAAAAAGATGTTAATGTGCTCATGATTTACAGGTCCCAGGATAATCCTATTGAAGAAAAAAATTACATTATATCTTCAATTAATCCTTCTGAACAAAAAGCAGTAACCATAAGCGGTTTTCCTGCTTATCCCGGAAGAAAATGTGAACTAGAGATAACTGCAGGGCCTGTACCCAATGAAGCATTGCTTACCAATAATACTGTAATTTATAAATTCATGATAGAAAATTAAGGAGAGATATGAAAATTAGAGAAAATATTGAATTTGGGACAACTATTGCATTATGGGCCCAATGCCCTGACAGGTTTTTATCCCAGGGGTATAAAGGTTCTTCGACTTTTGAAGATAAGATTAAACTTATTTCAAAAAATAAGGATTTTAAAGGTGTAGACCTATACGGGGATTGGGATGTCAACAGGGATAATGTAGACGAGGTAAAAGAAATACTTGAAAAATATAATTTAAAAACATACATAGTTACAGCAGATGTAAATTCTCTTCCAGAATTTGGAAGGGGATCTATTGCTTCCCCAATTAAAGAATCCAGGGAGCTGGGCTATAAAAAGGTAATGGAGGCAATAGATTTAGCGGAGATACTAAATTCGGATATGGTTAATTTATGGTTTGGCCAGGACGGCTATGACTATCCTTTCCAGATTGATTACATATGGGGATGGCAGCAGGTAATAAATACAATTTCTGATGCAGCGGATTATGCGGCAGAGAAAAATATAAAAATTGCGCTTGAATATAAGCCAAGAGAACCAAGGACACATATATTTACAGCATCTGCGGCTAAAATGTTGTTTGCAGCAGAAAGGGCTGGAAAAGATAATGTAGGAATTCTTATTGACACAGGCCATGGCTATACAGCAGGCGAGAATATTTCAGAGTCAGTAGCTATCTGCCAGCTAGCAGGGGATAAGCTATTTTATGTCCATGTTAATGATAATTACAAGGTATGGGATGATGACATGATGGTAGGCTCTATACATCCTTTCGAGATGATAGAGTTTATGTATTGGCTTGAAAAAGTAAATTATGGTGGCCCGATAGTATTAGACATGTTTCCGTTTAGGGAAGATGCATATGATGCTTCAAAAGAATCAGTTGATTTTATAAAAAGGGTAAGACAACTTTTATCAGAAATAGATGAAGAAGAAATAAAAGCCCTGTTAAAAGAGCAAAATGGGACAAAATCTATCAGGATGTTAAGGAAATATTTCTTAAAATAATTATTTAATAAAGTAAAAATTTGAATAAAGGTTTTATAAAACAGAAATATAAGTTATAATATGTGGCAAATTTGTAAATCTATGGATATTTATGGAAGATAAAAAAAGTAAGTCGTTTACGATACTTTTAATATCTGATGCTAAATCAAAGATAAAAAAGTTTAAAATTTCTTTTAATTTTCTAAGGACTCTCTATGTTTTAGGCATAGTAATGCTTGCGGCAATAATAATTCTTGTGTCTAACCTTTTTATAACCCATCAAAAACTTGAAGAAAAAATTGCTGAAATAGAAAGAATTGAATATAAAATAAATTACAAGACGGTTGAGCTTGAGAGCCTTGAAAAGAAGACAACTGAAATAGAAACTAAAACCAAAATTCTAGAAAATTATCTAAAAGAGGTAGAAGAGCTTGACCAAGTAGTTAGGGACATAACAGGTAAAGGCGGTTTTGGGGAAGAAGTAGCAGTATATAATACAGACCTAAATGCTGACATAGAACTTGAAAGCAATCCTGAAGAGGTATTTTTCTATACTATGGATCAGGAACAAGAGTTAGATGATATCGATGCATTACTTGACGAGCTTTTAAAAGTTGCCCCAGGCCTTTCAGAAAAATTATCTGAAGACAAGCAAAATATTGAAGATTATATATATTTGATGGAGCATACCCCATCAATATGGCCTACCTGGGGAAGGCTTACATCCCTTTTTGGTGAGCGAAGATGGGGCCATACCCATAAAGGTTTAGATATTGCTAATGCTGTTGGAACCCCTATAAATACTACAGCCAGCGGGATAGTCATTTATGCAGGATATCATGGCGGCTATGGCAGAAAAGTAATGGTTTTCCATGGTTTTGGCTATACTACTGTTTATGCACATTTGAGCAAAATAAATGTAGAGGTGGGAGATGAAGTGGAACAAGGCGATGTTATAGGAACCATGGGCAATACAGGAAGAAGCACTGGACCACACCTGCATTATGAAGTGCTTGTGGAAGGAATTCCTAAAAATCCACAGGATTTCTTGCCTTAAATCATATTTTATACATTAAATTTTATTTTAATTAGATGAACAAAATAGTAGAGGTTAAGGGCTTAACCAAAAATTATGGCAATTTTAGTGCTCTAGCTGAAATCAGCTTTGATATTATAGAAGGTGAAATATTTGGGCTGCTCGGCCCTAATGGCGCAGGCAAAACCACAACGGTTGAAATAATAGAAGGCTTAAGGAAAGCTGACAGCGGCTCTGTTTATGTATCCGGTTTTAACGCATTTAAACAAACAGAAAAAATAAAAGAAATAATTGGCGTGCAGCTCCAAAGCACTTCTATGTATGACAGGATTCGTGTAGAAGAAGCTATAGAGCTTTTTGGGGGATATTATAAAAATTGCATTCCCGCGAAAAGGATTCTTAAGCTAATATCACTAGAAGAGAAGAGAAATTCATTTTATTTTACACTATCAGGCGGTCAAAAGCAGCGGCTGGCTATAGGATTAGCATTGGTAAATGACCCTGAAATACTATTTCTGGATGAACCCACAACCGGGCTTGATCCCCAGGCAAGAAGAAATGTTTGGGATATAATACAGAATTTAAAAAAAGAAGGAAAAACTATAATCCTTACAACCCATTATATGGAAGAAGCTGAAAGGCTATGCAATAGGGTTGGAATAATTGACCAGGGTAAAATAATTGCAATGGATACTCCGGATAATTTAATTTCAGATGCTGGATTGGATTCATCAGTTGAATTTAATACAAGCAAAAAAGAATTTAATGAGGTTATAGGAAAGCTAACCGGAGTATCAAATAGCTTTAGGGATAATAATGGCAAGTATATTATTTATACTAAAAATCCTTCTACAGTACTCAAGGAGCTGGCTAGATTTTCTGAAAAGGGGAGTATCAACATAGAAAATATTTCAACTAAAAAAGCAACTCTGGAAGATGTGTTTTTAAAAATAACAGGCAGGAAACTAAGAGAATGAAAGTATTTGGCAGGCAAATATTATTAGAAACAAAATTATTTTTTAGAAGGAAAGATGACCTTTTCTGGACCCTAGCTTTCCCAATGTTTTTTATGGTTCTGTATGGTTTGATATATGGGGATATAATCTGGGATGATTACGGGCTTAGGGCTGTAGATTATATGCTTTCAGGAATTATAGTAATGGCTCTAATGGTCACAGGAATTATGGCTACGGCGACTGGGTTGGTGGAAGAACGAGAAAAGGGCATTTACAGGAGGTTTTCTGTAACTCCTTTAAAAAGGCATACAGTAATTGGTGGACAAATAATACAGCGCTACATGATTATGCTGCTCCAAACTATATTGCTGCTAGTAGTAGGCATTTTTGCTTTTAAAATTAATATAGAAGGAAACTATTTTTTATTCTGGTTAATATTAACTATAGGGGCAATTTGCTTTTTATCTATTGGTTTTTTGCTTGCGAGCTTTATTAAAAGTGCCAGGGCAGCAACTCCCATTTGCATGGCAGTATTTTTTATGTTTATGTTTTTGGGTGGTATTTTTTTCCCTTTAAGCATAATGCCGGGTTTCCTGCAAACTTTTGCTAAAGTATTACCTTCCACTCATTTAAATGATGCATTTAGAATGGTGGTACTAGAGGGAAAGGGAATTAGCCAAATATTAAAGGAACTTTTAATAGTAAGCGCCTGGCTTATTGGAAGCCTTGGGTTGTCTATTAAATTTTTTAAATGGGAATAAAATTTAATTTTTTTGAGGCTGCATGTTAACAACCCTTTATAATACCT
>JAGYOJ010000230.1 GCA_018399435.1 Actinomycetota bacterium
ATTTTTTTTCAATAGAACAATCAATAGAATATATTAAAGATGGGAAAATTTTAATTATTGTAGATGATAAGTCTCAAAAAACAGAAGGAGTTTTTTTTCAAGCCGCTGAAAAAGTAACTTCGGAATCTATTAATTTTTTTATGACCCATGGCAAAAGCTTAATATGCTTGCCTTCTAAAAAGGAAAGGCTGGAAGAACTTAAAATCCCAATGATGGTAAGCGACAATGACAGGCCTTCGAAAATTGCTTCTATTGCAGTGTCCATAGATATTAAAAAAGACGGCACTGGAGTCTCTGCCAAAGACAGGGCAGATACTATTAAAGCCTTTATTAACCCTAAGACAAGACCAGAAGATATTTCTATGCCAGGCCACATATTTCCTTTAAAATCCCAGCCGGGAGGAGTTCTTGCCAGGGCAGGCCATCCAGAGGCTGCGATAGATTTGACCAAAATTTCTGGGCTTTATCCTGCAGGTGTAATATCTGAAGTCATTACCGAAGACGGAGAAGTTGCTTTGCTTCCGGACCTGATAAATATAGCCAAAAAATTTGGATTAAAAATAATAACTATTGCAGAGCTTATTAAATACAGGAAGAAAAAAGAAAAATTTATTGAAAAAGTAGCTGAAATAAATTTGCCCACTAAATGGGGTGAATTTAAAGCTATAACCTATAAATCAACACTTGATAATGAAACCCATATTGCACTAATTAAGGGAGAAGTAAAAGGCAAAAAAAATGTGCTGGCAAGAGTCCATTCACAATGCCTGACAGGAGACACGTTCGGCTCTAAAAGATGTGACTGTGGAGAACAATTAGATAATGCTTTTAAGCTAATCAACAAAAAAGGTGAAGGCGTGCTTTTATACATGGCCCAAGAAGGAAGGGGCATAGGCCTGTGCAATAAAATGAAGGCATATGAGCTCCAGGAAAGCGGATTAGACACCGTAGAAGCAAACCTTAAGCTAGGTTTTGACGCTGATCTAAGGGATTATGGAATTGGAGCTCAAATCCTGGTTGACCTTGGCTTATCAAGCATAGAATTAATGACTAATAACCCCCAAAAGGTGGTCGGGCTTGAAGGATATGGCTTAAAAATAACTAAAAGAATTCCTTTAAAGGTAAAGCCAAATATAAATAATAAAAAATACCTTAAAACCAAAAAAACCAAATTAAATCATTTATTAGACTAAAGAAAGGAAAATTATGAAAAAATTTGAAGGAAATCTAGATGCAAAAGGCTTAAAAATAGGAATTGCAATTAGCCGTTTTAATGAATTTATTACAGGCAAATTGCTAGACGGGTCATTGGATTGCTTAAAAAGGCATAACTGCCCGGAAGAAAATATAGATATAGCATGGGTTCCAGGAGCATTTGAAATGCCATCAGTTATAAAAGTAATGGCAAATTCAAAAAAATATAATGCATTGATTTGTTTAGGCGCTATTATTAAAGGAGATACTTCACATAACCAATATATTTCAAATGAGACTATTAAAGGAATTTCAAAAATAAGCCTGGATTACAATATTCCTATTGCCTTTGGTATTATAACTCCGGATACTTTAGAACAAGCAATAGAAAGAGCTGGCACAAAAATGGGAAACAAGGGTTGGGAAGCAGCACTTAGTGCAATTGAAATGGCTAATCTTTTAAAACAGTTTTAATAAAAAAAATCAGAAGTGCCTATAGCCAAATAAACACTTCTGATTTAATATCCCTATTATCTATAACAGTTTAGCTTGCGCTAAGCTCTTCAGCTAAATCCACTGCACTTGATGCATCAGCTGCATATCCATTAGCATCAATTGAGTCTGCATATTCTTGAGTAAGTGGCGCTCCCCCTACCATTACCTTTACCTCTTTTGTATCAGCATCATCTCTTAGAGCTTGGATTACTTCCTTCATTACTGGCATGGTGGTTGTAAGTAGCGCTGATAGACCTATTACCTTTATGCCATTTTTCTTAACCTCTTCTACAAACTTTTCTGCAGGTATATCTACACCTATATCTACTACATCAAATCCTCCGCCTTCTAGCATCATGCCAACTAGGTTTTTACCTATATCATGCAGGTCTCCTGCTACTGTGCCTATAAGTACTTTACCTTTAGAGGGTACATCAGATTCAGCTAAAAGAGGCTTTATTATATCCATAGCTGCATGCATAGCCCTTGCTGCAATAAGGACTTCTGGTATATACATCTCATTTGCCTTAAACTTTTTTCCTACTACATTCATTCCTTTAATTAGGCCCTCATTTAGTATCT
>JAGYOJ010000231.1 GCA_018399435.1 Actinomycetota bacterium
ATATCCTGAAGTAAAAGTTATAAAAAATAGGAAAAATTTGGGTTTTGCTAAAGCAAATAACCAGGCGGCAGAAGCAGCTACGGGGGATTATATAGCATTCCTTAACAATGACACCAAAGTTGATAAAAACTGGCTTACAGAGCTCTTGAGGCCTGTTTACAGGAGCCCCGAGGTTGTATGCTCGGGCTCTAAGGTTCTATCTTTTGACGGAAAGAAAATAGACTTTGGCGGGGGCATGATAAATTTTGAAGGCAAGGGCTTCCAGATAGATTATGGCATTCCAGTAGACAAAGACAAAAAAGGCCAAGACAGGTATATGCCCTTTGTAAATGGAGGGGCAATGCTTGTAAAAAAAGATGTATTTTTAGAATCCGGGGGGTTTGACCAGGATTTTTTTGCCTATTATGAAGACGTGGATTTTGGGTGGAGGCTCTGGGTTTTAGGCTATAAAGTTGTATTTGCGCCCAGGTCAATTGTATATCACATACACCACGGCACCTCAAAGATATTTAGCGAAGACAAGCTAAGGTTTTTAAAAGAAAGAAATTCCCTTTATTCAGTCATTAAAAACTATGATGATGAGAACCTATCAAAAGTTTTTGCCGCAACCCTGGGAAGCATATTTAACCGCATGTTTGTAGACATAAAGTTTGATTACAAAGACTATTATAATTTTGAAATAATAGATCCTGAAAAAAGCAAAAAAATTGCCGATAAGCTACAAAGCCAAATTGATAATATAAGGGTTACGGAAGAGCCCCTTAGCTCTATGATGGCTGTAAAAGATGTATTTGATAACTTGCCCAATTTGCTTGAAAAAAGGCAATGGATACAGGACAACAGGGGAAGGGACGACAAGGCAGTTTTTACATATTTTAAAGGGCAGTTTCTGGCAGTATCGCCTGATAAAGATTATCAGGAAAGGCAAATTAATATATTAAAATCCACTGGCATATATGATGTATTTAAAAAGCAGATAAAAAGAAAGATTGCAATAATTGCCAGCGAAGTAGTATCAACCGAGATGGCAGGCCCTGCCATCAGGGTATGGAATTTTGCAAAAGTCCTTGGCCGCCACATGGAAGTAATACTTGCTGTTCCCAATAAGGCAGATTTAGAGCCCGAGGGTTTTGAAATTTTACAGTATACAGACAATGACAGCCTTAATGAAATAATTTCAGGCGTGGATATAATCCTTACAGGGGGAACAACTTTTGGAAGGTATGGCTGCATAAAGAAATCAGAAAAATACCTGGTAATGGATATCTATGACCCCTATAATTTAGCTGCCCTGGCAGAATACAAGGATGAATCTTTTGATAAAAGGCTATCTGTCCATAAACTGGTCCATTATAATTTAAATGAGCAAATTTACCATGGAGATTTCTTTATTTGCGCCTCTGAGAGGCAGAGGGATTTTTGGCTGGGCATGCTTTCAGCATTAAACAGAATTAACCCATACACGTATAACCAGGACCCAACGCTTAGAAAAATGATAAGCGTTATACCATTTGGCCTTCCTTCAAATGAGCCCATGCATACAGAGGATGTGCTTAAAGGAAAAATAGATGGAATAAAAGAAGATGATTTTGTAATAATTTGGGGAGGGGGTATTTATAATTGGTTTGATCCCATAACTTTAATAAAGGCAATGGAAAAAATATCAGAAACCAGGAATGATATAAAACTTTTCTTTATGGGGGTAAAGCATCCCAACCCAGAAGTCAGGGAGCTGCAGCTTGCTAACGAGACTGTTAATTTAGCTAAAAAGCTAGGGGTATATGGCAAGAATGTATTTTTTAACTTTGGATGGGTGCCTTATGAAGAAAGGCAAAACTATCTACTTGAATCTGATGCAGGCATAATTACACATCCCGAACAAATTGAAACCAGGTTTTCATTCAGGACAAGGATGCTGGATTATTTCTGGGCAGGGCTTCCCATAATCTCAACAGAAGGGGACAGCTTAAGCGAGCAAATATTAAAAAACAGTTTAGGGATAGTGGTAAAAGCAGATGATGTTTATGATTTAGCCACAGCTATTACAAAAATGGCAGATGATAAAGAATTCTACAGCCAATGCAAGGAAAATATTAAAGAAATAGCCAAAAATTACAGGTGGGATGATATCTTAAAACCCCTTATAAGCTTTTGCAAAGATCCCGTGTCAAGCGCTGTAAGAAAAAGAATTGGACAAAATAATGAAGAAGGCCAAAAGGCAGGGAAAAAAAGCAATAAAAAAAATATATTTTATTT
>JAGYOJ010000232.1 GCA_018399435.1 Actinomycetota bacterium
AAAAATTTAGCTGTGGAGCTGCTAAAAAAACTTGTAAATGATGAAATAAAAGAAAGGCATAGAAAAAATGTGGTAGAATCTGAAAAATTTTCAAAGATGCTAGAAAAGACTGTAAATAGATATAATACTAGGACAATAACTGCTGCCATGGTTATAGAAGAGCTAATAGAGCTTGCCAAGAAAATAAATAAGGCTAAAGGCAGGGGAGAAGAGCTGGGCTTTAGTGAAGATGAGCTAGCTTTCTACGATGCTCTGGAAACTAATGAAAGCGCGGTTAGGGAGCTAGGCGATAAGGCTTTAAGGAATATTGCAAAGGAACTGGCAGAAATTATAAAGAAGAATGTAACCATAGACTGGACTTTAAGGGAAAATGTCCAGGCCAAGCTAAGGGTACTAGTTAAAAGAATATTAAGAAAATATAATTATCCTCCAGATAAACAAAGGAAAGCTACTGAAACTGTATTAAAACAAGCAAAAGTTCTATGTGAAGGCTGGCCTAAATAAGGCTTAAGCGTATTTGCACAAATACATAAATTATTATAAAATCTAACCATGGATTTAGAAATTAATAAATGGTTAGAAAAAATACCACCTATAGGAAGCCAGGCTGATAAAGGAGTAGATGCTATTGTATTTATTAAATTTTTTACTCCATGGAGTTATTGGACCTGGTATCCAACAGAATTTGATGGAGCAGATACTTTTTATGGTTTTGTTATTGGTTTGGAAGAAGAATTTGGTTATTTTTCATTGTCTGAGCTAAAAAAACTTAAAGGGCCATTTGATCTTGAGGTTGAATTTGATAAATTCTTTGAGCCAAAGACAATTAAAAGCATTATAGAGAGTAAAATTAGATAAGGTGGCTTAGCTTTAGGATCTTACTTTCTTTTAGCATGTTTTGGGGCCTTGCCGGTATCCCAGAAACTCTTTATTTTTCTGGGAATTAAACTAAAACTTGAATTTAACTCTACGTCATTTTTTGCTAATATTTCCCTGGCCAAATTCTTGTAAGCAATGGCTCCTTTACAGTTAGGGTCATATTCCAAAATAGACTTGCCATGGCTTGGGGCTTCTCCAAGCCTGACATTCCTTGGAATTATTGTTTTAAACACTTTATCTTTAAAGTGATTTTTAATATTTTGTGCTGACTGCCTGGATAGCCTTGTTTTAGAATACATGGTAATAAGTATGCCTAAAATTTTAAGATCGCTGTTAAAGCATCTTTTACAAAATTCCACAGCTTTAAAAATCCTTCCATATCCTTCAAGGGCATAATATTCAGATTGTATGGGGATTAATACTTCGGTGGAGGCAATTAAAGCATTAAAAGTTAAATAGCCAATAAAAGGGCTACAATCTATAATTATGAAATCATATTCATAATCCATCCTGTTAAGGCCGTCTTTTAATCTAGATTCTTTTTTCCCTGAATTTGGCAATTCCCTTTCTGCATCTTCTAATTGCCAGGTAGAAGGTATAAGTTTTAAATTTTTATTAAAGGTGCTAAGTATTGCCTTCCCGGGCCTTCCCCCATGCATTATAAGGCTATAGGTAGAAAAGCTGACATCTTTTTCAGAAAAACCAAGGCCCCGGGTTGCATTGCTTTGGGGATCCAGGTCTATTAATACTGTTCTATAGCCATAATCGCTTAAATATGCAGCTAAATTAACTGAGGTTGTGCTTTTGCCTACACCGCCTTTTTGGCTAACAACAGAAATTATTCTTTTAAGGGAATAATAGTTTTTTCTTATCTCATTTCTATTCTTCATAATATCGTTTGATATTTTAACATTTTAAACAATATTATTCTAATAAAATTGTCAATATTTTACTTATAGTTACACATACTATTTTTTATATTGTAAAATTAGGATAGGAGGAAATAAATGATTATAAGTGCAAGCAGGAGAACAGACATTCCTGCATTTTATAGTAGCTGGTTTTTTAAGAAGCTAAAAGCTGGTTATGTAATTATAAAAAATCCTTATAACCCAACTTTAAAAAGAAAAATCAGTTTCTTAAAAGAGGATGTAGACGGATTCGTGTTTTGGACCAAAAACCCTAAGCCGATGATAGAAAAACTCGATTTACTGAAAGGTTACCCTTATTATTTTTTATTTACTCTAAACCCTTATGGGGTAGATCTTGAGAAAAATTTGGGAGTAAAATCAGAAATTATTGAAACTTTTAAAATGCTCTCAATAAAGATTGGGAAAGGCAGGGTTATATGGA
>JAGYOJ010000233.1 GCA_018399435.1 Actinomycetota bacterium
ATTTGGTATGGAACCGTGGAAATTTTTAGTTATCACAAATGAAGAATTAAAAGAAGGCAAAAAACAATTAGAAGGAGTTTTAATTCTTTGCTGGATATTGGCCGTAATTTTAGGCCTTGCTTTTCTTATTTCATGGTCTGATTCTGCAAATAATTTAATACAGTCTGATATATGGCGCGGAGGCTTTAGAGTTAGAAACACAGTTTCTTTACTTGCAGGGTTCTCAATAATACCCTTTAAGGCTGTCTATCTTTTAATTGCCCCTGCTTTATACATAGTAGAGCTTGTAGGATTGTATCAGAGAAAAGCGTTCGCAGTCCCTTTAGGCAGGGCAGTTCTGGTAGTGACAATGGTATTTTTGTTTCCAATTGGGACAATAGTTGGGGCAATACTTTGGAAAAGATTTAACCATCCTTCATCTAAAAAATATTTAAACTATGAGGAGTAAAATGAAAGAAGAAGAAAAATATAAAGAGGCAAAAAAAAGAGTAAATGAAATAAAAGGTTTTTATAGCCACTTTTTTTCATATATTGGAGTTAATATTATATTATTGATTATTAATTTCACCACAAGCCCCTCTAATTTATGGTTTTATTTTGTAACTGCTTTCTGGGGAATAGGAGTATTCTGGCATGCAATGGGAGTATTTGTATTTGAAAAATTCCTTGATAAAAACTGGGAAAAAAGAAAAATAAAGGAATTGATTAAAAAATATCAAGAAACAGAATAAAAGGTTATGAGTGAAGGTAAAACTATTGAAAAGTCCAAGGGGCCACAAACCATTAAAACCTTAAAGAAGGATTTAGCAAATATTGGCTTAAAAAAGGGAATGACAGTTTTGGCCCATTCTTCAATGAGTTCCATGGGATGGGTATGTGGCGGAGCAGTAACTGTAATTCTTGCTCTATTATCTATTTTAGGAAAATCTGGAACCTTAATAATGCCTGCCCATTCAGGCGACCTCTCAGATCCTAAATATTGGATAAGCCCGCCCGTGCCAGAAAAGTGGTGGGCTGAAATTAGAGAAACTATGCCTCCCTTTTATAAAGATATCACACCCTCAAGAGGCATGGGTAAAATTGCTGAGTGCTTTAGAAAAAAAGAAGGGGTGCTAAGAAGCGGACATCCCCATTATTCTTTTTGTGCATATGGAAGGTATGCTAAAAAAATTACAGGCAAGCATAGCCTTGATTTTGGGCTGGGGGAGGCTTCACCCCTGGCAAAAATTTACAGTTTGGATGGTTATGTATTATTATTAGGTGTTGATAACTACAGCAATACTTCGCTGCATTTGGCTGAATACAGGGCAGATTATAAAAAGAAAAAAAATAAGAAAAGCGCTGCTCCTGTAATGATTAAGGGAAAGCGCCTATGGATTGAATTTGAGGATGTGAATTTAAGCTGTGATGATTTTATTGATATTGGAAATGAATATAGAAAGCATTCTGAAACTTTAAAAGAAGGTTTTATAGGCCTGGCAAAATCACAATTTTTTAAGCAAAAGGAATTAGTTGACTTTGCAGTCAAATGGATGGAGGAAAACAGAAAATAATATGAATAAAATATTACAAGTAATTGTAGGCTCACAAGCCCACGGGCTAGCTGAAGAAGAAAGCGATGTAGACTATAGGGGAGTTTTTGTACAAAATACCACTAACCTTTTAAAATTGTTTCCTAAAACTAAAGATACTATCTGGGTTGAAGGTGAAAAAGACTCTACCTATTATGAAGTTTCTAAATTTTTAGTAATGGCAATAAAGGGAGTCCCTACAATCTTAGAAGTGTTTTTGGCGCCAATAACTTTTATAAATGCACATGGTGAAAAATTAAGGAGCTTGTTTCCTTATGTTTGGGATTCTAAAAATGTTAGAGACTCATTTATTAATTATAGCAAAAACCAAAGAAAGAAATTTTTAGAGAATAAGCAAGGCAGGGCAAGCAAGTATGCAATAAATTATTTACAAGCTTTATATAATGGTTTTGAGCTTTTAGCTTCTGGAAAAACTTTCTCTATTAATCTTAAGCCCTCCCCTATTTATGAAAAATTAAAAAATATTAGAAATGGCAATTACAGTATTGGGGAAGTTATTGACGAGGGATTTTATTGGAAAAAAAAATTAGAGAATGCATATCAAGAAAATCCTGGCAAAAAAAGTGATTTAAAAACAGTGGAAAACTTTTTGTTTAAACTGAGGAAGGAATATTGGTGAGGGATAAA
>JAGYOJ010000234.1 GCA_018399435.1 Actinomycetota bacterium
CCTCAAGGAATAGCTTAAGGCGCCAGTATTATCTCCCGTGCAAATATCAATACATGTATCATCTTGGTTTAATTCTAGGATTGATTTTAAAGCATTAAATTTTTGCCTTTTTTTCAATGATTTATTAAACATTTGTAATTGCCACGGAACCGCCATATTAAAAACCTTCTTTCCTAATGCCAAACTTGGTAAAATATTAAATTATACCTTAAAATACTTAAAAACAATAATTAAATGATTATAATACATTTTATGAAGAAAAATAAATTATTTTTTGCATTTGCTATTATAGCTATATTAATTTTTTTCATACTTGGTTTTTGTATAAACAATCACTCTTATTCTATTAATGTAGGCCAAAAAAATCAAAAAAAAGATTCAGAAAGCTGGAACCTAGAGGCTATAAATTTAGCTGATTCCTGGGATATCACCAAGGGAAATAAAGATATCAGGGTTGCAGTCATAGGCTACGGGATTGATGCTGATAATAAATACCTAAAGGATAATATTGTTGATAGCTGGAATTTTGTAACTGGATCGCCAGAAGTCATAGATGAAAATGGGCATGGCACCTTTGCTGCTGGAATAATTCTTTCTATCGCCCCAAATGTTTCAATTATTAATGAGAAAATATTTGACGGAAACCAGGAAGTCCAAAAGCTGGATGAAGCAATTGATTATGCAGTTAAAAAAAATGCAGACATAATATTAATGCCCATAGTTATACTTGATTCTGTTTCCCCGCATTATGTAGATAAGGCACAGAGTAAAATTATTTATGCTTACTCCAAGGGCATAAAATTTGTATTAGGCGCCCAGGGCAGGGGCAATTGCCTTAGCCACCGTTTTCCGGGATATCTGGATGGGGTCTACAATATTGCAGGCATCGATAAAAATTACGGGCATTCTGCCAATAGCACTGCCAATGATTTAAGCTTTATTGCAGCCCCGAGTGATGATATTGATGGAATAGAGACTATTGGGGATTGGAAAAATATTGGGGGAACATCCTGGTCTAGCGCCCATATTGCAGGAATTGTCAGTTTAATGCTTTCTGCTAACCCTTATTTAGAAAGGAAAGATATTGAAAATATTCTAATATCAAATGCAATTGACCTGGGGCCTGAAGGAAAAGACAATTATTTTGGCTGGGGCCTTGTGAACTGCTATAATTCAGTTAAGGATTCTAAAGACACCTTGATTTACAAAATAATGGAGCATTATTTAGAGGGCAATATTTTTTGAAAGTTATTCTTGCTTTTAATTAATAGGATTAAATATTAAAATAAAAGCCAATCAAATTAAATAAGGGGGATTAATATTAAAGTAGTATCTATATTATTAGCAATATTTTTAGTAATAGCCTTTATATTTATAGGCAGCATCTTCGTGGCCAGTATTTCTGAAAAAAACATAGCCACTGAAACAGAAACCGTGCAGCAAGAAGAAAAAGAAGAAGACAGGGTTACAGTAGAAGAAAAGAAAATAACAGAAGAAAAAGCCCCTGAATCAGAGGAGGAAACTAAAGAAGGAGAGGATGCAGAAAAAGAGCCCCAGACCATTAAAAAGCTTCAATTTTACCTTGACGGGCCTAAAGACTCAGGAACATTTTTAGGAGAAACTTCTGTTGGCCTAAAAAGGGAGGATATTAAAAATATTTATGGCGAAAATTACTTAAATTCAGGTTTTGAATATAATATAGATTTAAGCGATATCAGCCTTTCTAGCGGAATACATCCCTTATTTGTATATGCGGTAACTGACAAGGATGAATCGGATTATATTATTGAAGAGCTAAAAACAGAAGGCGGACCCGGGGATAGCAATGTTAAAATTAATGTCGATAACCCATTAAATTTATCTATAGTTAAACCTGGAGAAATCCTTATAGAAGGCTGGGCCCTAAATCCAAATGCTACTGAGAATAGCGGAATAGATGAAATGCATATATACCTGGACGGCCCCATGGATAAGGGCATATATTTAGGGGATGGAAATTATGGCTCAATTGGCAGGACAGATGTTGCAGATGCTTTTGGCCCCCAGTTTAGGGATACAGGTTTCCGGGCTGAATGGGATGCATCCCAGTACAAAAAAAATGAAAAACATTATATCTATATTTATACCCATAATATTGGAGGGCAGTGGGAGAAGAAAATAATTGAAGTTTATTTATA
>JAGYOJ010000235.1 GCA_018399435.1 Actinomycetota bacterium
TGCCTGATACAAATTTTTGAATCAGTCCACTATAATTAAAAAAATAGAAGTAATTGAGGAGCATTATGCTAAAAAAAATAAATCCAACAAAGACTAAAGCCTGGAAAAAACTTTCAAAGCACCATGGGAAAATAAAAAATGTTTTAGTAAAAGACATGTTTGAAAAAGATGAAGACAGGTTCAAAGATTTTTCAATAAAATTTGAAGATATACTTTTTGATTATTCTAAAAATATTATAAACAAAGACACTGTTAACCTTCTTATTGAATTAGCAGAAGAGGTTGATTTAAAAGATGCAATATCCAGGATGTTTTCAGCAGATAAAATAAATATGACTGAAAACAGGGCTGTGCTTCACATAGCCTTGCGCAACCTTTCCAATGACCCTATAACTTTAGATGGCGAAAACATAATGCCTAAAGTAAACTCAGTTTTAAAAAAAATTGAAAATTTTTCAGATAATATTATATCAGGCAAATGGAAAGGTTATACAAATAAAAGGATTAAAAATATTGTAAACATCGGCATTGGGGGTTCTGCCCTTGGCCCTTCCATGGTATCAGAAGCCCTCACTCCCTACATAAAAGAAGGCATAAACATACATTTTGTCTCCAATGTAGACGGAACAGACATTGCAGAAACCTTAAAGGGTTTGGATCAGGATACAACCCTTTTTATGGTAGCATCCAAGACTTTTACAACCCAGGAAACAATGGCTAATGCAAAAACAGCAAGGAAATGGTTTTTAAAAAAAGCCCAGAAAGAAGAATATATTAAAAAACATTTTGTTGCGATTTCAACAAATATTGAAGAGGTAAAAAAATTTGGGATAGATTCAAAAAACATATTTACTTTTTGGGATTGGGTGGGAGGAAGATTTTCATTGTGGTCAGCAATCGGCCTTTCAATAGCCTGCTCCATTGGTTTTAATAATTTTAAGTCTCTTCTTGAAGGAGCCCATGCAGCAGACAAACACTTTAAAAATATTCCATTTAAGCAAAATATAGCAGTTATGCTTGCGCTGCTGGGTGTTTGGTATAATAATTTTTTTAAGGCCCAGACCCATGCCATACTTCCTTATGACCAATATTTATGCAAATTGCCAGCTTACCTGCAACAATTAGATATGGAAAGCAATGGAAAATATATAGGAAGAAATAAGAAAAGGATAAATTATCATTCAGGTCCGATTGTATGGGGGCAGCCCGGAACGAATGGCCAGCATGCCTTTTACCAGCTTATACATCAAGGGACTAAAATTGTTCCTTGCGATTTTATTGCTGCTGCCAACAGCCATAATCAAATTGGCAACCATCATAAAATACTACTTTCTAACTTTTTTGCGCAAACTGAAGCATTAATGAAAGGCAAAAGCAAAAAAGAAGTCATGCAGGAGCTAAAATTTCAAGGTAAAAGTAAAGAAGAGATTGACAGGATAGCGCCTTTTAAAATTTTTGAAGGCAACCGCCCAACTAATTCCATGCTTTATAAGAAGTTAACTCCGCACACCCTGGGCAGCCTAATTGCAATTTATGAACATAAGATATTCGTGCAGGGAATAATATGGAATATTTTTAGTTTTGACCAATGGGGAGTTGAACTAGGAAAAAAATTGGCAAAAGGTATCTTGCCCGAGCTAGAAGGCAAAAACAAAATTAATTCCCATGATAGCTCTACCAATGGATTGATAAATTATTATAAAGAGATAAAAAATAGCCAATAATTTACAAAGAAGCCATCATAATATTTAAATAATTAAAAAGGCTAATAATAAAGATTAAAAAAAACAAATAGGATATTTCAATAATTTGGGATATTGCCCCTACAATATCTCCATTCAGCCCCCCAATTTTAGAAGTAAAAAACCTGGCAAATATTGCCAGCAATAAGAAATTTAATAAAAATGTTATAGAAGCTATAAAAAACGGGGCCAATCCAGCTACCAGAATATGGCTATCAGGGAAAAAAGCAAAGGCGCTTTTTAAAAAAAATCCCAATAGCAGATTCGCGCCTAAAAAAATAGCAATTACATATATGGTCGCCCATATAAGCCTCTTATTATTATAAATAGACTCAAACAAGCCTGACAAGCTTTCCTTTTTAACTGGCTTATATTGAGAAAGGAGATAAACCATGCTCCATTTGCCAAAAACAGGCATA
>JAGYOJ010000236.1 GCA_018399435.1 Actinomycetota bacterium
TAAAATTTCCTTTAATTTTTTGGAATTCAAATTATTTTTAATTATCTTACATAAAATAAAATTAGCATTTGGGATAAATGGCTGCAGCCAGGAAATTTGCTTTAATCTAGAATAAAAGTTATTTTTTTCTTCTTTAATAAATTTTCTAGTTTCATTTATATAATCTCTTGAACTTAAAAATCTTTGCCCAGCCAATTGTGCAAAATAATTAATTGCCCAAGTTGGCTGAAAAGACCTTAATTTTAATATTATTTCTTTATCCCCTATTAGATATCCTAGCCTTAAGCCAGGCATAGCAAAAAATTTGGTAAGAGATCTCAGGATAATAAGGTTCTTATTTTTAGCAATGAGCGCAAGGGCTGTATATTTTTTATAATTTTCTACAAAATCTATAAAAGCTTCATCAATAATAATAAGTGTATTATTATTTTTGCATTTTTTAACTAGATATTCAATTTTATCTTTGGCAAACAAAGCCCCTGTAGGGTTATTTGGATTTCCAAGAAAAAATAAATCTGAATTCATGCATTTTTTAGCCAATAGGTCTATATTATGCTTAAAATTATTTTCTTCTTTTGCTTTTACATAAATAAAATTGGGGTTTGCTGAATTAGAAGATCTTTCATATTCGCTATATGAGGGTATGGGCAATAATACATTGTCTGGATTAACAATTCTAGTTATAAGAAATATCAATTCGCTTGAGCCATTCCCAGGTAAAATATTTTCAGTATTAATATTTATTCTTTTTGAGATTGCTTTCTTTAAGCTAATATTTTCAGGGTCGGGATAATGAATTATATTACCTATATTTTTGGCAATTAATTCCTTTATATCCTGCGGAAGCCCTAATGGATTAATATTAGAACTATAGTCTAATATATCATCCTTTTTTAAATTATATTTTTTGCTGATTTCAAATAAATTCCCCCCATGCCCGAAGCTTTTCATTTTTTAGACACCCCAGCAGAATCAAATGTTGCCATTTCATTTAAAATCCTAATTGATGCTTCAGCAATATTTATGCCTAATGCAGCCCCAGTACCTTCCCCTAGCCGCATGTCAAAATCAAACATTTGCTTAAGCCCTAATTTATTTAAAATAATTTTATGCCCAATCTCAACAGAGCAATGGGATGCCAGCATATATTGTTTAACTTTAGGCTCAATGCCTTCAGCAATTAACGCTCCGGCCCCAGAGATAAAGCCATCAATAACAACTGGTATTTTATTCATGGCACAACCTAAAATAACACCTGCTATGCCGCCTATCTCTAGGCCTCCTAATTTTGAAAGGATATCTATGCTATCATTTTTATTAGCCTTGTTTAGCTCTATTGCCCTTTTTATAATATTAATTTTATTTTCTAATGATTTTTTGTTGATTCCCGTGCCCCTACCCGTAACTTTTTCTGCGGCTACTCCACACATAAGGGATGCTATGGCACTGCTTGCAGTAGTGTTTCCAATACCCATATCTCCTGTTCCTATGATGTCACAACCCTTGTTTTTAAGCTGCTCTACAATCTCTATCCCTACATTAATTGATTCTAGAGCTTGTTTTTTTGTCATCGCAGGCTTTTTTAGAAAATTGCTTGTTCCCTTAGCAACTTTTCTTGAATAAAGCTTAGGATTATTGCCAAAATCATAATTAACCCCAATATCTACAATAATAACTTCAGCACCTATATGCTTTGAAAGTATATTTATTGCTGCACCATTATTTAAAAAATTAAAAACCATTTGTGAGGTAACTTCTTTGGGATAAGCGCTCACACCTTCATCTACAATTCCGTGGTCTGCAGCCATAGTGATTATATATTTTTTATCCAGTTCTGGTTTTAAATTTCCAGTAATTCCCACTATCCTTTTAGCTATTTCCTCTAGCCTTCCCAAACTCCCTTTTGGCTTAGTTAAATTATCCAATTTTTCTTGTGCTTGCCCCATTAACTCAACATTTACCTGGCTTATATTCTTCCTTATTTCATCTAAACTATACATTAGCCTTCCTTCATTTTTTAATATAAAAAAACTCCCTGCATTTCTCAGCAGAGAGCAATAAATTTTTGCCCTTTCTGCCGAAGAGCAGCCAATCTAATTTTATTAAAACGTCTCCTGACTTATAGGGTTACATTTTTTTCGCCTTCCCA
>JAGYOJ010000237.1 GCA_018399435.1 Actinomycetota bacterium
TAATGAGGATTTATGAAATATATTTACAATATAATATATTAATTCATGTATGCTTATTATGCTAGTTTTATGTATACATTACAAGCTTAATAAATTAATACAGACAAGTAAAATTATTTTAAATGCCAGTGCTTCCAAATCCCCCCTCCCCCCTATTTGTTTTGTCTAAATCTCTAACTTCGACTATATCCGCCTCTTCAGTTTTTTGTATAACCATCTGACAGATTTTATCGCCTTTTTTGATGATAAAATCTTTTTTAGGATCAAGGTTGATTAAAATTGCACATACTTCACCCCTATAGCCCGAATCTATCAACCCGGGACTGTTAACCAACCCTACTCCATTTTTTATGGCAAGGCCAGATTTAGGCTGAACAAATCCAGCATAACCTTTGGGTATGGACAATTTTATGCCAGTAGGGACTTTTTTTCTTTCAAAAGGCTTTAGAATACAATCAATGCTGCTATATAGGTCTAATCCTGCATCGCCAGAATGCGCGTATTCAGGCAATTTTGATGATTCATTTAAAAGTTTAACCTTAACCGTAACCATTAACTAATCTCCTCAACTCTCTTATAGTCTTCTTTTAAATCCTCATATAGTGATTTATAGATTGGATATATCTTTTTATACTTGTCTACATTTTCAGCTATAGGGTTGTTTTCACTTACTTCTTTTATAGTAGTGTCACAGGCTTCTTCTATATTTTTGAATACTTTGCTTCCAACCCCTGCTATAAGTGCAGCGCCAAAAGCAGGTCCTTCTTCAGTATTTAGGGTTACAATTTTTGTAGATAAAATATCAGAAAGAATTTGCCTCCATACCTTGCTTTTTGCTCCGCCTCCAAACATTACTACTTTATCTGAAGAAATATCCTGGGCCCTTATAAGGGATAAGCAATCTAACTGGCTAAATGATACACCTTCCATAATGGACCTTACAAAATGGTTTTGGTCATGTATATAGGATAACCCAAAAAATACCCCTCTTGCATGGGGATCGCCATGGGGAGTCCTTTCACCGGATAAATAAGGCAAAAATATTAATCCATCTGAACCCGGACCTACATCTTCTGCCTGTTTATCTAATAATTCATAACCTTTTTTATCAGGGTATTTATTCTTCATATCATTGCTAGCACCGAAAGTTTCATAATACCATTTAAGGGAGCCTGCGGCTGATAAAGTAACTCCAGTAAAATGCCACTTTCCAGGAATTGCATGGCAGAAAGCATGTATCCTGCCATACTTATCATATAATGGCTTATCGCTTGTAGCAAATACTACACCGCTTGTGCCTATAGAATCAGATATCAGGCCTTCCCTTATAATGCCAGAGCCAATAGCACCAGCTGCATTATCACTCCCCCCGCCAGCAATTGGCGTTCCTTCTCTAAGGCCTGTAAGCTTTGCTGTTTTAGCATTAACCTTAGAGCTAAGTTCAGGAGATTCAAAGACTGGAGGAAGTAATTCCTCTTTTACTTTTAACCCTGCAAGTATTTCACTTGACCAGTCTCTTTTAGCAATATCAAGCATTACAGTACCTGCAGCATCAGATACTTCAGTTGCAAATACGCCAGAGAGCATAAACCTTACATAGTCTTTTGGAAGCAGTATTTTTGTAACTTTACTATAATTTTCAGGCTCATTTTCCCTAAGCCATAAGATCTTGGGAGCGGTAAAACCAGGTAAAGCCTGGTTAAAAGATAATTTAATAAATTCTTTATAGCCAAAGATATCATATATCTCTTTACACTGTTTTTCATTCCTTTGGTCACACCACAGTATTGCAGGCCTTATAACCTCATTGTTATTATCTAAAAATACGCTTCCATGCATCTGTCCTGAAAGTCCAATTGCCTGTATGTCTGCAGGATTAATTTTAGATTTCTCTAAAGATTCTTTTATTGTAGCAATAGTTGCATCATACCAGTCTTTTGGATTTTGTTCGGCCCATCCTGCTTTAGGCACGTCCATTGGATAATCTTTTATAGCAGATACAATAACTTTTCCCTTCTCATTAATTATTACAGTTTTTGTAGAAGTTGTTCCAATATCTGTTCCTATTAAATAATTAGCCACTTCTGCCCCCTATCCCAAATAATTAATTTTAT
>JAGYOJ010000238.1 GCA_018399435.1 Actinomycetota bacterium
TGAGTGCTTCATCTGCCTGGGGAGGGCCCATGGTGATTGCAAACACTTCCGAGCCATTATCAATTCTTTCTTTTACCCTTATGCCTTCTTCTACCGCATAACTATCAAAAGGATTAATAATATTTTCAATTCCTTCCCTTGCCAATGTATTAGTGTCCGGATTTATTTTAATATCAGTGCTTCCTGGTACCTGTTTTATACAAACTGCTATCTTAATTTTTACCACCATCCTTAGTTAAAACCTTTTTTAATTAGGTCAAGAGCAATTACGTCTCTTTGTATTTGATTAGTCCCTTCGTAAATTTGCAGAATTTTTGCATCCCTCATCATTTTTTCTACAGGATATTCTTTCATATACCCATAGCCTCCAAAAATTTGTACAGCGTCTGTGGTGACCTGCATTGCAATATCTGAAGCAAACATCTTTGCCATTGCAGAAATTCTTGAAACATTCTTCTGGCCACTGTCAATTAATTTTGCTGCATGGTAGACAAGGCTTCTTGCAGCTTCAACCTTTGTAGCCATGTCTGCTAGCATATGCCTTATTGCCTGAAATGATGATATTGTAGAATTAAATTGTTTTCTTACCTTTGAATAATTTAAAGCTTCTTCAAGCGCTGCTTGTGCCACCCCTACTGCTTGAGCCCCTACTGCCGGCCTTGATTTATCAAGGGTTTTCATGGCAATTAGAAAGCCCGTTCCTTCCCTGCTTAAAATATTTTCAGCAGGAACTTTGCAATTATTAAATATTAATTCCCTGGTTGCAGAAGCCCTTATCCCCATCTTATTTTCCTTTTTCCCAAATTCAAAACCTTCCATTCCCTTTTCCAGGATAAATGCGCTTGCGCCCCTGCTTCCTTTTTTTGGATTTGTCATGGCAAATATTGTATAAATATCAGCTTCTCCCCCATTTGTAATCCATTGCTTTGCTCCATTTAATATGTAATATTCTCCATTCTTTTCTGCTTTAGTCTTAATGCCTCCCGCATCGCTTCCAGCTTCAGGCTCAGTTAGCCCAAAGGCAGCTAATTTTTTACCGCTTGCAAGATCTGGCATATATTTTTTCTTTTGCTCTTCACTGCCAGCAATAAGTATGGGCAAAAAACCTAGTCCGCTTGCGGCATAGGATGTAGCCACACTTAGGCATCCCCTGCTTAACTCCTCAGTAGCAAGGCTCACTTCAAATATACCTGTTCCCATTCCATCATATTCTTCAGGAATAAATAACCTAAAAAGGTCGCTCTGGCCTATTTCTTTTAATATATCTGAAGGGAAAATTTCTTTTTCATCCAGCTCTGCCCTTACTGGCTTAATTCTTTCTTCAACTATCTGTTTGCATATATCCACAATCATTTGCTGTTCTTCATTTAAAAAATAGCTCATAAATCCTCCAGAATAAAATTCCTTTTAACATTTTTACAAAGAGACGCCTATAATCCTTAATAGTTTCAATTTTTACAATCATGGATGAAACTTTATAAAATTATATGCGTCTTTTCCCAAAACAGCTAATTTAACAAAGGAAAAATATGGATTTACTATTAAAAGCCAGAAAAAAGAATATATTAATTAAATTAATGCTTTCTGTGACCTTTACAATGCTGATGGTCTTGTCTGCTAATATATTTATTTATTTGCCCTTCAGCCCAGTGCCTCTAACTTTCCAAGTATTGACAGTGCTTATTAGCTCAATTTTATTAGGCAGCAAATGGGCATTATTTTCCCAGAGTTGTTATCTTATATTAGGATTGGCAGGATTTCCAGTATTCTCAGGTTTTAAAAATGGCATTGCTGCCCTAACTGGGCCCACAGGCGGGTATATTATTGGATTTTTAGCAGCTTCTTTTATTACAGCCTATATCTATAATTTAATAAAGGGGAAAAACAGGATGCCTGTTTTTATTTCCTGCTTTGCTGGTTTGCTTTTTATTTATTTTTTTGGTTATATACACCTGACATCTTATTTAATTGCTGGTTTTGGATACAATATTAATATTTTTATAAAAAGCTTCAAGCTAGGAATTATGCCTTTTATAATTTTTGACTTGATTAAAATATTAATAATTTCAAATCTTTTAAATTTAAATGCCGAATTAGTAACTTTTAAT
>JAGYOJ010000239.1 GCA_018399435.1 Actinomycetota bacterium
AAGCTAAACTTGCCTATACTCATAAAAGCACAGATGAATATTTAGAAATGGTAGAAGATGAAAATAAAAGCTTAGCTAAAGAACTAGAAGTTTTATCTTATAGCAACATCTTAGTTAGCGGTAGTGGTACTAATTTTAAGGTTAATAATAAAGAAATTAACCTTCAACTACTAGGAGAATTTAATGTTCTTAACGTTTTAAATGTAGTTGCCATGGGAGAGCTAAGAAATATTAGCTTTGAAAAGGTAAAGGCTAGCTTAGAAAGTATTACAGGTATACCAGGCAGATTAGAGCAGATTAGAGAGGGTCAAGAATTTTTATGTATTGTAGATTATGCCTATGAACCAAGGGCTTTGCAAAAATTATATGATACAGTTGATGTTTTAAGAAATTATCCTAAAGTTGGCACTAGTGGCAAAATAATACATGTACTTGGCTCAGCTGGCGGCGGTAGAGATAAAGATAGGCGCCCAGAACTGGGAAAAATTGCTGGTCAAAATGCTGACTACGTTATTGTTAGCAATGAAGACCCCTATGATGAAGATCCTCTGGAAATTATAAGACAGGTAGCTAAAGGGGCAGTGACTGTTGGTAAGAAGTTAAATGAAAATCTTTTTGAGATTCTAAACAGAAGAGAAGCTATTAAAAAAGCAATTGCCTTGGCTCATGACAATGATATTGTCTTACTCACCGGCAAAGGCTCAGAACAGGCTATATGCATGGCTGATGGTAAGAAATTTAAGTGGGATGAGAGAGCGGTGGCCAGAGAAGAGATACAATCTAATTTGCAGTAGTATTTAAGCTATTGACTCAATATTATATTATAGTATAATATAAATATAAAGTCTCCTGTGCCTGCCCTTCGGGGTGGTGTGCAGGATTTTTTTATATGTGGTAATATAAATAAATGAGTAATAAGGAAAGAATACAAGTATATATAGATGGTGGTAATTTCTATCATTTAGTTTTGAAGAAATTAAATATTGATAGCTTGGATTTTTCTTTTGATAAATTTATTGAATTCTTAGTAGGGGAAAGAAGTTTAGAGTTGCTAGGTAAAAGATATTATGTTGGTACATTAAGAGAAATTGAAGGAGATACATATAGTAAAAAAGCAATGTCTGAACAAACAAGACTATTTGCGAAATTAGAGAAAGGTCATTGGCATAAAAAGACTAGTAAGTTAAGAACAAGAATAGAAAAAGTAGTTATTGATCAAAGAACTTTAAATTATAAAGAATTGCAAAGGAAAGGAGTAAAAGAAGTCCAGTTTACAAGAATGAGAGAGAAAGGCATAGATGTAAAATTAGCAGTTGATTTAATGATTGGAGCGATGGATGATAGATATGATACAGCTATAATAATTAGTTCTGATACTGACCTGTCTCCTGCAATTGATTTAGTGCGGAATCGTTTTAATAAAAAAATTGAATACATAGGCTTTTCTATTGAAGATAAATATAATAAAAATAATAATACAAAACCTTCACAAAATTTAATAAGAAGAAGTGATATTTCTAGAGTTTTAGTTAAGGAAGATATCACTAGATTTATGAATACAAAAATAATATATTTTGTTCATGGCACAACAATTGATAATGAGAAAGGAAAGTCAACTGGCTGGGTTCCCGGAGAATTATCACAGACAGGAATAAAACAAGCTAAAGAATTAAAAAATAAAACTAGTAATAAAAATTTCGAAGTCATGTTTTGTTCTGATTTAAAAAGAGCAGTAGATTCTGCTAATTTAGGGTTTAAAGGTGATTGTAAGATTATTGAAGATAAAAGATTAAGAGAGTGTAATTATGGTGATTTAAATCAAGCTGATGCAGGGTTAGTAGATTATTCAAAGCATATTTTAGAACCTTTTCCTAACGGAGAAAGTTTGCAAGATGTAGAAAAAAGAATTAAAGATTTTATTGAAATGATAAAAAGAGATTATCAGGGTAAAAGTATTGCTATTATGGCCCATAAAGCTCCTCAATTAGCGTTGGAAGTATTGTTAAAAAATAAAACCTGGGAGCAAGCTATTAGACAGGATTGGAGAAAGAAAAAAGCTTGGCAACCGGGGTGGATTTATATTATAGAATAATTATAGCTCTGACAT
>JAGYOJ010000024.1 GCA_018399435.1 Actinomycetota bacterium
AATATTCTCAGGCATAATGCATAAAATCCATATTTTTTAATAATTATAAACTATTTAACTGTTATTTTAAAACAGATACTATTCAAATAAATAGCTAGCAACTTCAACCCAGCCCCTGTTCATCTTGTTTGAAGTTATATAAATATTATTATTTAACTTATTAATAATTTCCATATTATCTACCATTGAACCGCCCATAAGGAAAAAATATTTTACTTCTTCAGCCATTTTAAGATCCTCAATGGAGTCTCCGAATGCAATACAATTATCAGTCTTAAAATTCCTTATTTTTTTATCAAGTTTTATAGCAAGCCCTTTATTTACACCTTCAGGCATTAAATTATAGATATATAAATCATCTACATTTAAATCCACATCATAAAGTGAAGTCTTGCCATTTTCTACTATGCATAAGCCTTCATAACCATTTTCAACTAACAGCTTATTTGCCTTCTCTAGGTTAATATTTCCAAGTAAGAGCGCATTATAGTCCCTGTATTTACTCCATTCAATTTTACCCTCGATTTTACCTGGAAAACTGTCTTTAAGTAGTTTTATTATTCTTATTAAATCTTTTCCGCCATAAGTAATATCATAATTTACTTTCTTATCGTCAAAAGTTGTATGGATCTCTTTGCCCAGATTATAAACTAGCTCCGAACCTAGTTCTGCTATATAATTCTTAAGTCCCATGATTTGTGCATTATATCTTAACTGGGTTTTATTTCTTCCAGAAACTAAAACAATGTCAAACTCTTTGGCAATAGCCTTTTCTATATTCTCTACAACCCCAAGATAATATTTACCTTGCCCGTCTTTTAAAAGGCATCCTTCATCATTTAACAATGTTCCATCCATATCAGTATATATTACTTTCAAATCTTTTAGGTTTTCCTTTATTTCTTTTTTGTAGTCTTTAAAATATTTTAATTTTTTCAATTATTACACTCCTTGGCTATAAAAACATTTTGTAATTATATATCCTTTATATTTTCAGTCAAACTGTTATATTTTAATTAGCGTTTATTCTAAGTTTAATGTTAAAATATAATCAAAATATTTGAAGGTATAATGAATATAAACCAAGAAATATTTGAAGACTTTCTATTTAACCATATAGAATTTATTAAAAATTTTTTGATACCTTCTTTTATGGCAATTTTATGCGGTGGAATAATAGGGTTTCAAAGAGAACGAGCAGATAGGCCTGCCGGCCTTAGAACCCATTCATTGGTATGCCTTGGTGCAACAGTTTTTACGCTTGTATCATATATGGGATTTTCTTCCATAAGTGGCGTTGACTCTTCAAGAATTGCGGCAGGTGTTGTTACCGGGATAGGTTTTATAGGAGCAGGTGCAATTTTTAGAAGAGGATCTTTAGTAAAAGGCGTTACCACAGCAGCTAGCATTTGGCTGGTAGCTGCAATAGGCCTGGCACTAGCCACAAAACTTTATTATTTGGCTATTATAATTACTCTTTTTGGCTATATAATACTTACCTTAATCAAGTATTTTGAAGATAGATTTGTTAGCCCCCCTACTTATTCCATAAAAATAACTGTAAATGAAAATTTTAAAGATTTTAATAAAATAAACGAGATACTTAAAAATATTTCAGAAAATATTAAATATAGCATATGCCGTACAGGAGAGAAGAAAACAACATACGACATACTCATTAATATACAAAGCAAGGACCCTGAATTTTCATTAAAAAGTGTACAGGCTATAAGTAGATTAGAAAAAATTGAAAATATAGAAACAAGCAAGTTTTGATAAATTTAAGAAAAATAGGAATACTTACAACTAGATATCTAAAAAAGCTGGTATCCAAATTTTTTTCAGATGGCGGTACTTACCTGGCATCATCTATAGCTTATTATTTCCTTTTTTCTATTTTTCCTTTAATGTTAATCTTATTGTCTCTTTCGGCTTTTATAATAGAAACCTTGCATATACAGGCACCCATTCTCAGTTTTATCCAGGAAAGAATTCCAATTATTTACAATTTTACTGAATCTAATATTGAAAAGACTATCCAGAATATGACTAGCATAGGCATAGCGGGTATATTATTTTTAGTTATCGCTACCACCTATGTCTTTGACTCAGTACAATATGCTTTAAATAAGATATATAAAACTAAGAGCCAGAGAAAATACTGGCAGCAAAAGATTTATGGATTCTTGATTATTTCACTTGTCTTTTTATTAATAGTGCTGTCCATAACTTCATCAACAGTTTTATTTTACCTTGCCAATAATATAATAGAGTTTTTTAATATTTCAAAAGATATCTCAAGTATTTTACTAAAAGCCATATCTTTAGTTATTGGCTTAGTGTTTAACTTTGCGATATTCTGCCTGGTCTTTTATTTTGGCACTAATAGGCAAACACATTTTTCACATATATACAAAGGAGCTATTGTAGGCGCTGTTGCATGGGAAATTTCAAAGCACATTTTTGCTATTTTTTTCAATAATTTTGCAAGCTTTGAATTAACTTACGGATCAGTTGGGTCAATAATTGGTTTTCTTTTATGGGTTTATATATCTAGTATAATACTTCTTATGGGGGCAGAAATTAATTCTTTAAACATAGATTAAAATGAAATTCATTGCTGACAATATGGTAGGAAAATTAGCTAAATATCTCCGAGTCGCAGGTTATGATGTAAAATACCCAAAAAACTTAAGCGATAATAAAATAATAGATATTGCAGAGTCAGAAAATAGGCTTATTCTTACAAGAGATTCCAATTTAATTACAAGGAAAAAAATAAAAAAAGATGATATCCAATTCTTGTTCATAGAAAGCCAGGAAATTACCCGGCAATTAAAACAAGTAAAAGAAGAGCTAAGCCTCAATATTTATCCTGCATTCAAAAGATGCATTATTTGTAATAATGAATTACATAATGTTGATAAAAGAGATGTAAGGGGCAAAGTTCCAGATTATGTTTACAAAACAAAGAATAATTTCTTTTTTTGTAAAAAGTGCAATAAAATTTACTGGAAGGGTTCTCATTACAAGGCAATGAAACAATTACTGGAAAAAATCGACTGCACTTGGTAGCTATATTATTTTTTAGGATTTATAATTATTAACAAATGAAGAAATATCTTAAAAAAATTTTAAAAAAAATTATGGATTTTTTCTATAGCATCCCAAAGATCTTATTTGTCAATTTTTACAGGATGCTGATAAGGATACATGTATTTAATAGCAAAAATATTCCTAAAGACCAGCCTGCAATACTAGCCATTAACCATACTACTGGGGCAGATCCTATAATTATATTAACTGCCTTGAAAAAAAAGATTTATTTTATTGCGGATAGCGATAATTTTAAATACAGATTTACAAATTTCTTTATGCGCAATTTTACAAATAGCATTCCTGTTTTTAAGAAACAATTTATAAAAAATATTAATTCATTTAAAGAGATGTTCGTTTTGCCTAAGAAAGATAAGAATATTTTTTATGGTATATTCCCTGAAGGGAAATTAAATAAAAGTAAAAAGACCTATAAGCTAAAAAAAGGCGCTGCATATTTAAGCTATAAAACTAAATTACCAATAATACCTGTATACATACATAATCTTTTAAAAGGTCCTTCAAGGAAGAGATGGTCAGGCCGGATTAGGCCCATAGAAGGCATAATTGGCTTAATTATTAATACTTTTAGAAAAATAAATATATTTATTGGAGAACCTATAGATCCTATAGCCTATAATATTATGGAAAATATGAAGGGCCTTGCTGATAAAAAAACTTATAAAACCATAATTGAAGAAATGAACACTGCTTTAGAAAAAGAATTTTTTGAATTAAGGGAAGAATCTGAAAAAGTGTTTGGGGAAAGAAATTTAAAAGATGATGACTATGTTAAACACGCAAAATAGTTATTTCTTACCCTTTAGGCCATAAACATGCCCGCCACGGTAGCCTTCCAAGGTATGTGAAGTTATAAATGCCTTTTGGTCAATATTAGAAATTAGTTTTGTTACCCTTTTTAGATTTTTCTCCCTGCATATAACATTGATTATCCTTACATTGCCTTCTTTGCCAGTTCCATGATAACAGGTTGCCCCAAAACCTTCTTCCCTTAGCAAGTTTTCAATCTCTGTGCTGTATTTTTTAGAAATAATATTTGTGCTGACAAGGTCTTTGGATAATTTTTCCGATATCTTTATGCCTATAAGAGTGCCTGCAGCAAAGCCAGCGCCATATGCAAGAATGCCATAGAAATTATTTATATCCTGTACTACTCTAGCTATTACAGCAATAAATATGCTTACTTCAAAAAATCCAACTACAGCAGCAAAGATCTTCCTGCGCCGCATTATCATGTTAAACCTAATGGTCCCAAGGCTAACATCAATAACCCTACCTGCAAATATTAAGCCTGCCCATAAAATAATTTCCATATCCATAATTAAAATAATTATTTATAATATGCGCCCATTTTAACACGGGTACATCTTTTTATTTAGTAGTAAATTCTAATTTTCTTCCTTCTGGCCCTGTAACCCCCACTTCAACATGGCTACCTTCTTTAATCTCACCATTTAGAAGTTTCATTGCTAAAACATTTTGTATTTCATTTTGTATTACCCTTTTTAAAGGCCTTGCACCATAAACAGGGTCAAAGCCTTCTTTGGCCAATAGATCTTTTGCTTTTTCATTTACTTCTATGCTCAATTTTTTTTCTTTTAATATTTTTTCCAAGTTATCAATCTGTATATCTACAATCTTTTTAATTTCCTTTATTCCTAAACGGTGAAATATCATGATATCGTCCACCCTATTTAAGAACTCCGGCTTAAAATGGTCTCTTAAGGCATCTGTTACCCTTTTTTTCATCTCTTCTTCACCATCTTTAACACTAATATCTGTTATCCATTGGCTGCCAATATTAGAGGTCATGATAATTACTGTATTTTTAAAGTCTACTGTTCTTCCATGGCCATCTGTTAATCTGCCATCTTCCATAATCTGGAGCAATATATTAAATACATCATTATGGGCTTTCTCAATTTCATCTAATAATATTACGCTATATGGCTTTCTTCTTATAGCCTCAGTTAGATAACCTCCTTCTTCGTAACCAACATATCCTGGAGGAGCCCCTATAAGCCTGGATACTGTATGTTTTTCCATATATTCGGACATATCTAGCCTAACCATTGCCCTTTCATCATCAAAAAGGAATTCAGCTAAAGCTTTGGATAATTCAGTCTTCCCAACACCTGTAGGACCTAAGAATATAAAAGAGCCTATAGGCCTGTTTGGGTCCTGCAGCCCTGCCCTTGCCCGCCTTATGGCATTGGAAACTGCAGATATGGCTTCATCCTGGCCTACTACCCTTTTCTTCAATCTTTCTTCCATGTGTACCAATTTTTCAATTTCCGCTTCCATTAATTTTGAAACAGGTATGCCAGTCCATTTAGAAACTGTTTCTGCAATATCTTCTTCTTCAACTTCTTCTTTTAGCATTTTTTCATTCTTTTGAAGATCTGCCAATTTCTTATTTTCTTCTTCCAGTTTCTTTTCTAGATCTAGAAGTTTGCCATATCTAAGTTCAGCAGCTTTTTGTAAATCTGTTTCCCTTTCTGCCTGGTCTGCTTCTGTCTTTGTCTTATCTATCTCTTCTTTTAAGTTTCTTATTCTAACTATAACTTCCTTTTCTTCCTGCCAGTGAGCTTTTAATGCATTACTTTTCTCCTTAAGGTCAGAAAGCTCTTTTTGCAGTTTTTCCATTCTATTCTTTGAAGCTTTATCCTTTTCTTTCTTTAATGCCTGTTCTTCTATCTCTAACTGCTTTATCCTTCTTTCAATCTCATCAATTTCTGTAGGCATGCTATCTATCTCAATCCTTAACCTGGATGCGGCCTCATCTATTAAATCTATTGCCTTATCAGGCAGATACCTGTCTGATATATACCTGTCTGATAGAATAGCAGCAGAAATTAATGCTGCGTCTTTTATCCTAACTCCGTGGTGGACTTCATACTTTTCCCTAATGCCCCTTAATATAGAAATTGTATCTTCTACAGAAGGTTCCTCTATAAGTACGGGCTGGAACCTTCTTTCAAGCGCTGCATCTTTTTCTATATGTTTTCTATATTCATCTAATGTAGTAGCGCCAATAGCATGCAATTCACCCCTGGCAAGCATAGGCTTTAGCATGTTCGATGCATCTACAGCACCTTCTGCAGCTCCAGCGCCAACCACTGTATGCAGTTCATCCAGAAACATTATTATATTGCCTTCTGATTTAGAAACTTCTTTTAAAACTGCTTTTAATCTATCTTCAAATTCCCCACGGTATTTAGCTCCTGCAACAATTGAGCCCATATCCAGGGAAATAACTTTTTTATCCTTAAGGCCCTCAGGAACATCTCCAGACACTATCCTTTGGGCTAAACCTTCAACTATAGCTGTCTTGCCAACTCCGGGATCCCCTATCAATACAGGATTATTCTTAGTCCTTCTGGATAATACTTGCATAACCCTCCTTATTTCATCATCTCTTCCTATAACAGGGTCAAGTCTTCCCTTGTTTGCAAGCTCGGTGATATCTTTTCCATATCTTTTTAAAGCCTGGTATTTTTCTTCTGGATTTTGGTCTGTGATTCTTTGGCTGCCCCTAATATTTACAAGTATTTTATAAATCCTATCCTTATCTACACCATATGACTTTAAAATATTTCCTACCTTGCCTGAACTTTCAGCCATTGATATTAATATATGTTCTGTGCTTACATAATCATCCTTTAATTTTTCTGCCTCTTTAAATGAATTATCTAATATTTCATTTAATTTTGGGCTTAAGTATATCTGGGTTCCTCCCCCTGATACTTTAGGCTGGCTTTCAATAATTTTCTGTAATTCATTTTTAAAATTTTCAATATTAACTTCCAATTTTTTTAGTATTGGATTTATTATATTTTTGTTATCTTCAAGCAAAGACATCATGACATGAACATCTTCAATACTTTGGTGTCCGTGCTCTGATGCAATCCTTTGGGCTCTTGAAAGAGCTTCTTGTGCTTTTATTGTAAATTTATCTATTTGCATTTATTTCACCTCTTGCTTAAACAACGATTCCATCTCTAGGGTTTTTTCCATAACCTTTCTCTAACTCTTCTAAAGCTTTCTCCTGCTGTTTATTTAAATTTTGGGGTATAACCATCCTAATCTTTGCATATAAGTCTCCATTTCCGCTACCTTTTAGCTTAGGCATTCCCTTGCCCTTTAATCTCAAGGATTTACCGCCCTGGGTTTTTGGAGGCAATTTAGCCATAACTTTTCCATCAAAGGTTGGTATGTCAATTTTACCCCCATAAAAAGCTTCTTTGAGGGTAACCGGCACCTCACAATGCATATTATCCCCTTTTCTTGTAAAAAATGGGTGTTTTGAAATATTTATTACCAGGTAAAGGTCGCCACTTGGGCCGCCAGTTTGGCCTGGGCTGCCTTCACCAGTAATCCTGATTTTCCCACCACTTTTTATGCCTTTTGGGATCTTTACATTTACAGTCCTAGTTGAACCGCCTTTTTGTAGCCTTAAAGACCTTCTGGTGCCAAAATATGCTTCCCTTAAAGTAATAGTCATGCTAGATTGCAAATTCTGGCCTTTCATTGCCTGGCTTCTGGCCTTCTGCTTTTGCCCTCCAAATTGTGAACCAAAATTTGAAAAGCCAGAGCCTTTAGAACTTCTCCCAAAAAACATTTCAAAGAAATCCGAGAAGCCCCCACCTAAATCTTCAAAAGAAAATCCTGTTCCGTTAAAATCACGGGTATAGGCTCCCCTGCTGCCACCTCCAGGCCATCCTGCATTAGCATACTGTTTCCAATTAGATCCTAGCTGGTCATACTTTTTCCTTTTCTCGGGATCTTTTAATACTTCATATGCTTCACCTATTTCTTTAAATTTTTCTTCAGCCCCTGGGTTATCAGGGTTAGCATCAGGATGATATTTTCTGGCTAGCTTTCTGTATACCTTTTTTATTTCATCTTGTGAGGCATTCTTGCTTACCCCAAGAACCTTATAATAATCTTTATAATCTACCATATATCTATCACCACATTTTTTTATCTTAATAATACTTTGCCCATAGCTTTAAAGCTGTGGGCAAAGTATTTTCTATTTTATTGTATTACAGAGCTATTTTCCTGTAATCTGTATCTTCTTTGGCTTCTTTGCTTCCGCTTTTGGAACATTTATCTCTAATACTCCATCCTTGTATGAAGCTTTTATTTCATTTTCCTTAATTGGAACACCGATATTAAATGACCTGTAGAATGAACCATAGCTTCTTTCTATTCTAACAAAGTCTTTTTCCTTTTCTTCTTTTTCATATTCTCTTTCACCTTTAATAATCAGCTGATCATCCTCTACAGATACATCAATATCTTCCAGCTTCATACCTGGTACATCTGCCCTCAAGGTTACCTCTTGATCTGTTTCTTTTATATCTACATCTGGTGCCCAAACAGCAGATCTTTTCTCTCTACCTTTTTCACTTCCTTCGAACCATCTACCTATTTCATCACGCATCTGAACCAAGTCACTAAATGGATCCCATCTTACAATTGGCATAATATTTCCTCCTTTCAATTATAAGTTAGGCTACTTTTTCTCATCTTCTTCTTCAAATTCTGCATCTATTACGTCTTCCTCTTCGTCTCCGCTGCCGCTAGCTTGCTGCTGTCCGCCTGCCTGCTGTCCTGCTCCTGCACCTTGACCGCCAGGTCCAGCTTGCCCGGCTCCAGCGCCAGCTTGCGAATAAAGCTTCTGTGAAAGTTCATTCTGAAGTTTTTGAAGCTTTTCAGTTTCACTCTTAATTCCATCTACATCCTCTTTTTCAGTTACCTCTCTTAAGCTTTTAACCTGAGCATCAATTTGGGACTTCATATCTGAAGGGACTTTATCCCCTAAATCTTTCATAAGTTTTTCAGTCGAGTAAATCAGGTTATCTGAAGTATTTTTAGCATCGATAAGTTCCCTTCTCTTCTTATCTTCTTCAGCATGCTCTTTTGCTTCATTTACCATATTGTCTATCTCGTCTTCTGAGAGGTGAGAAGTAGCAGTAATTGTAATTTTTTGTTCCTTGCCTGTAGCTGTATCTTTAGCAGATACATTAACAATGCCATTTGCATCAATATCAAATGTAACTTCAATCTGTGGAACGCCTCTTGGAGCAGGTGGAATTCCATCCAGCCTGAACCTGCCAATAGTCTTATTGTCTTTAGCCATTTCACGTTCCCCTTGAAGAACATGTATATCTACGCTTGTCTGGTTATCTGCAGCTGTAGTAAAAATTTCACTTTTCTTTGTAGGAATAGTTGTATTTCTCTCTATAAGTTTTGTAAATACCCCTCCTAATGTCTCTATTCCCAGTGATAGGGGAGTTACATCAAGCAATACAACATCCTTAACATCACCTTTTAATACGCCGCTCTGTACAGCCGCGCCTATAGCCACGACTTCATCAGGATTAACCCCTTTATTAGGTTCTTTGCCAGTATAATCTTTTACAAGTTTCTGTATTACCGGCATTCGGGTAGCTCCACCCACTAGTATTACCTCGTCAATTTCATTTTCTTTTAGCCCAGCATCTTTTAATGCTTTTTTTAGAGGCCCCTTACATCTTTCAGTAAGGTCTTCTGTCAATTGCTCAAATTTAGACCTTGTTATTTTTGTTTCCAGATGTTTTGGGCCATTTGCATCTGCAGTAATAAAAGGCAAGCTTACATTAGCTTCAGTTACGCTAGAAAGCTCTACTTTTGCCTTCTCGGATGCTTCTATTAACCTTTGCAAGGATTGCTTATCTTTCCTTAAATCTATGCCCTGCTCTTTTTTAAACTCGTCTGCAAGATAATTCATAATTCTGTCATCATAGTCGTCTCCGCCAAGATGCATATCGCCATGGCTTGCCTTTACTTCAAAAACACCTTCTCCAACTTCAAGCACGGATACATCAAAAGTACCTCCGCCTAAGTCAAATACCAGTATTTTTTCCTCTTCTTTTTTGTCTAAGCCATATGCAAGCGAAGCTGCTGTAGGCTCATTTATGATTCTTAGCACATTAAGCCCGGCAATCTTTCCTGCATTCTTGGTTGCCTGCCTCTGTGCATCATTAAAGTAAGCAGGCACAGTAATTACAGCATCTTTAACATCCTGCCCTAGGTAATCCTCTGCATCCCTTTTTAGTTTCTGTAATATCATTGATGAAACTTCTTCGGGAGTATATTTTTTATCTCCCATGCTAACTTCCGCTAAATTATTTCTGCCTTTTGATACATTATAAGATACTATCTTTCTTTCACTTTCAACTTCATCATATTTCCTGCCAATAAATCTTTTAATGGAATAAATAGTATTTTCAGGATTAAGCGCAGCCTGCCTTTTTGCAAGTTGCCCTACAAGCCTTTCTCCTTTTTTTGTAATTCCAACTACAGAAGGAGTAGTCCTTCCGCCCTCACTGTTTGGTATAACGGTAGGCTTTCCGCCTTCCATAACAGCTATACATGAATTTGTTGTTCCTAAGTCAATTCCTACTGCTTTTGCCATATATATCTACCTTCCTTTTCTAAATTTTTAATTATTATCCTCTTCTTCTTTTTTTAATCTCATCAAATAATTTTTAAAACAATTAACAACATCTTCAGGGCATTTATCCATTATTACCCTATCGCGCCTTTTTATTAAAACTATAATGGAACGTAAATTCATTCCCTGCTCATACATCAACTCTCTTACATATTCCAACCACTTTATATCACTTTTTGAATAGTATCTTTTGCGGCCCCTTCTTTGGGGCACAACTAACATAAACTTCTCATAGTAATATAAAGTTCTGCTATTAACGCCTAAAAATTCGGCTACCAATTCTATCGGATAGCTTTTATCTTCTTCGCTAAACAATTCCCTTCACCGACCTCTTTGGCTTTAGTTTATAAAATAAAAATAATGTTGTCAATAGTATTATAAATTATTTTTGTAAAAATGCAAAACAAATTTTTCGTTTAAAGTGAAAAATGCTTTTACTTAATAAGCAAATGGGGTAGTTATTATGATTTTAACGTTTTTAGCTTTACCTTGCTTAAAAAATATTTTTTATGTATTTTAAGCAATATTTTTTTTACTTAAAATAATTTTGATATATAATTTATCTCTAAACTTATTTAGGAGCTAAAAATTAAAGAACTGAAATCATTACTTAAATATATAAAAAGGCATAAAAGGCCCTTTGTTATTAGCATAATATGTATTCTTATTACCGACCTTCTGGCTTTGCTTATACCCTGGATTCTAAGATTGGTTATTGATGGAATTAAAAATAATCCTGAGAGCGTCAATTTAGTTTTATTCAGCTTGCTATTAGTGGGTGTTGCCTGCATGCAGGGAATTTTTAGATATTTTATGAGGAAACTTCTTGTCAGCATATCAAGAAAGATTGAATATAGCATAAGAACAGATTTCTTTTCACATTTGCAAAAGATTCATTCTTCTTTTTTCACTAATACCAGGACTGGAAGCATTATGGCATTAATTACTAATGACCTTGAAGCAGTTAGAAACTTTCTGGGCCCTGGTATCATGAATTTATTTAATACCATTTTTGTCTTTATTTCCACATTGACAATTATGTTTTTTATAAATGTGAACCTAACTCTTTACTCGCTTGTTGCTATACCAATACTTCCTATTCTTGTAAGCAAGCTAAGCGCAATGCTTTACTCGCGTTTTAAAAAAGCCCAGGAACAATATGCAAACCTTACTGCAAGGACCCAGGAGAGTATAGCGGGCATTAAAGTTATAAAATCTTTTATAAGGGAGGGCCATGAAAAAGATGTTTTTTCTGGCTTAAATGATGAATATGTTAAAAAAAATCTTTCCCTGGCTAAAATTAGGTCTGTTTTTTGGCCTTCCATGATATTTATTGGGGGCATAGGAACCCTTGTAGTTTTATTTATAGGCGGGCGGCAAGTAATAAATCAAACTCTGACATTAGGTGAATTTGTACAATTTAGTTCATATATTGGATCCATTACCTGGCCCCTTATATCTTTAGGCTGGGTAATAAATTTAATACAAAGAGGCTCGGTATCTAT
>JAGYOJ010000240.1 GCA_018399435.1 Actinomycetota bacterium
TTACGTTATAGGTAATCATAATACACTATAGGGCAATAATAAATAAATTATTTAATCAGGTTGTTTTAAATTAAATTCTTTATTTTTACTAATTTCTTTAGCTTCGGAATTTCGAAGCTTAGGGTTACCAAACAACACCAGCATTCCTCAGCATCAAATCAAAACCTTCATTATAATCTCTATTGTTAAACCTAAAACTTACATCATCAATATAACTTTGCAAGTATTTAACTGATACTCTATGCTATATCCCATATATTGCTTTTTTAACTATTCTTTCTTTTTTATCCGCTACTACAGCTATTGGAGTTTTATTTATTCCCCTACCTCTTTTTGCACCACCACCTTTGTTGTAATCATCTCTTTTGTTTTTTCTTTCTTGGCTTGGCACCTAAATAAGTCTTGCCAATTTCTACTGTGGCTTTATATAGCTTGTAATTGTCCTTGGGGCTATAGCATTTCTTCTCTGTTTTATTATTCTCTAAGCCATTTTATATATAGTTCTTATCTCAGGCTCTAACTGCTTAGCAGATATTTCCTTTTTTGACATTAAGTAATATGTGAATTGCAAAAAACCATTTCTGAAAATCTGTAATGGTTTTCTCAAAATATTGTGTCTTTGAATACTGGAAAACTATTCCTACATTGATTACAGCCAAATATCTTATACTCTTTTCTTCTGTAGTAAACTTTATTAGATCCGCAATGGTTACGCTTAACTCCAACTGGATATCTTATCTTTATAAAGTAGCCTATAATAAATCTGTTCTGGAAACTTTTTTAAAAATTCTTGATATGTTATCTCATACTCCACAATATTTTTTATATTATGGAATAATCATTTAGTTGCCGGACTAAAAATGATAAACTCTTTTTATTCTAATAAATATTTTAAGTTTCCATAATATCCTTTAATCTTATAATTAATTTTTATTTGGTATTTTTATTCATATTGGCCTGATCTTTGAAGCTATTATTATTTCTATAATAAATCTGGTCTGTAAGCAGCAAGTATGTTTTCTATACCTGTATCCTGTGTAATTTCATGTGCTGGCCCAAGTATAAGCCCTCCGCTATCTATAAATAATTTTTCAGTCTCCTGTATATACTCTTTTATGTCTAAAGGCTTTGCTTTTTGGAAAAAACCCTGCACATCTATTCCTCCATGGAAACTGATATGTTTTCCATATTCTTTTTTGAGATATTTTAAATCCATGTTTTTAGCTGATGTTTGAACCGGATCCAGTATGTCAACTCCGGCCTCTATTAGATCGGGTATAATTTCATTTGCATTTCCACATATATGAAATAGGGTTATAAGATTATATTTTTTTGCTTCTGCATATAATTTTTTATACCAAGGATAGAAAAATTCTTTAAAGATATCTTTAGGTATCATTAATCCAGCCTGCATAGCCATATCATCCCATAGCCTGTAATAATCTATTTTGTCTCCGATTCTATCTAAAATTTTTTTATTTAATTGATATGCAAATTCACCTACCATATCTATATAATAATGGGCAAACTTTTTCTTAGTCAAAAGCTCTATCATTAAATTATTTGCTCCCCTTATATACATTGCTATCATAAAAATACTATTGAGCACACCGGTTCCCAACATGTAATCTTTTCTTAAAGCCTGGTCTGGAAACATTAACGTAAAGTCAAAATTTTCCAATGATGGCTTTTTAATTTTTTTAAAGCCTGAAATAGAATCTATTTTTGCAGTTTTAGTATTGTCAACATAGTTTATTGAAGCCTCCCCTTTATAGCTTTTAATACCCCATACATAAAACATGTTCCCATCTAATTTATTATATTTTGAATCAATTTTATATATTGGCTTATAAGTAGTAAATTTCCCCATTCCTGCGCCACTAGAGAATAATTCTACATTTAATTTTTTTATGAGATCTTGCCAGCTATCATTTATATCTTTTTCTAGTGAAAAATATGATAAAAGCCTTTCATTAACTTGCGGTAGCGCCCTATACATGCGAGGTACTTTATCAAGAGGCTTTCTTTTTATAGAATTTACGCCGTCACCACCTTGGCGCCGTTCACGCGCGACGGCTCGGA
>JAGYOJ010000241.1 GCA_018399435.1 Actinomycetota bacterium
CACTTTCTTTTTTTATATAGCTTTTTGGTATATACGCGCTAACAGGTATTTCAATCTGTACATTTACATCCTCCTCTACATCTATCCCTTTCAGCTTTTCTATTTCCTGCTTTATTATCTGGCAATACATATCAAAACCCACGCTATCTATATGGCCATGCTGTTTTGGCCCCAATATCTCACCTGCCCCCCTTATTTCTAAATCTCTTAAGGCAATATTGTATCCTGACCCTAAATCAGTATACTCTGATAATGTCTTTAGCCTTTTTAAAGCAGTCAAGGTTAAAGCTTTTTTGCCGGGGTAAAAGAAATATGCATAAGCCCTGGCAGAAGAACGGCCCACTCTTCCCCTTAATTGATATAACTGCGAGAGCCCAAACCTATTAGCGTTTTCTACTATTAATGTATTAACATTGCTTATATCCATTCCCGATTCAATTATTGTAGTGGTAAGCAATAGGTCATATTTTTTATTCACAAAATCTTCCATTATTTTCTCGATCTTTTTTCCTGGCATTTGGCCATGAGTAATAGCTATATTTATATTGGGCACTATTGTCTTAAGCTGTCCTTTTTTGCTCTCGATTTTGGCTACGCTATTATAAACATAATATATCTGTCCGCCCCTTTCTACTTCCCTTTCTATAGCTTGTTTTATTATGTATTTGTCTTTTTCGCCTACAAAAGTTTCAATAGGGTTTCTTCCTTCTGGATAAGTTTCTATTAATGCTATATCCCTTATGCCAGTTAAGGACATGTACAAAGTCCTTGGTATTGGTGTTGCAGTTAATGTAAGGACATCTACATCCTTTTTTAATAATTTTATTTTTTCTTTGCTGTTTACCCCAAATCTTTGTTCTTCATCAATTATAATAAGGCCCAGGTTTTTAGGCCTGATATCCTTTTGGAGTATCCTATGTGTTCCTATAATCATATCAATTTTACCCTCATTAAAGCCTGAAATTATAGCCTCTTGCTCGCTTTTCTTCTTAAACCTGGACAGCACTTCTAAAATTAAAGGGAAATCATCATACCTTTGCTTAAATGTATTAAAATGCTGGTCTGATAATATAGTTGTAGGCACCAGCATCATTACCTGCTTGCCGCTTTCGATAGCCTTAAATGCTGCCCTGATCGCTACTTCTGTTTTGCCAAATCCGACATCCCCGCATACCAGCATGTCCATTGGTTTTGAATTCTCCATCGCCTTTTTTACCTGTTTTATAGCTTTTAATTGGTCTTTGGTTTCCCTGAAAGGGAAAAGATTATCTATTTCTTTCTGCCAGGGGCTGTCTTTAGGAAAAGCGTATCCTTCTGATGACTGCCTTTCCGCATAAAGCTTGGAAAGGTTAACTGCAAGTTTTTTTATAGACTTTCTTACCCTTTTTTTCATATTTTCCCATTGCCTGGAATTAAGAGGGCTTATCTTAGGATTCTCTTTGCCTATATATCTCTTTAACCTGTCAGATTGCCAGGTTGGCACATATAGCCTGTCATTATTTGCATATTCAATAAGGAAGTAATCTTTTTTATAGCCATCAATTTTCCTTGAAATTATATCAATATATTTGCCTATTCCATGAGTTTTATGCACAACATATTCCCCTGAACGGAAATCTTCAAATTCCTTCAATGATGCAATTTTTTTATCAGATACTTTTATTTCTTCCTGTTCATAAATATCAAGCTCCCCATAAACAGAAACCCTGGAAGACTCAAAGCCCTTATAGAGTTTTTGGTTAAATAAATTTGCTACATTGCTTTTTGCTTCCGGGACCTCTTTTATGCTCTTAAAAGATATATTATTATCGGTTAATATTTCTTTAATCTTTTTTGTCCTGTTTTTATTTTTTATAGAAATAAAAGTTTTTTTATTTCTATCTTTTTTTAAATTGCTTATAAAGTTTTTTGTATTTCCATAACTTTTCTTCTGGCCTTTAATATCAAATATAAAAGCATCATTTCCTTTAGAATTTGCCCTGGTTAAAAGATTTACAAAAGTGTTTAAGCCTTGGCTTTGCAAGAATTTATCTGAAATCAAAAAATTATCTATTTTTTCTAAATTTTCGAT
>JAGYOJ010000242.1 GCA_018399435.1 Actinomycetota bacterium
TTTATTGCCTAAATAATTGGCTATATATCTTGCAAATAAATCCACCTCTAAATTAACCATGCTGCCAACCTTTTTTATTTTTAGATTAGTATTATTGTAAGTATGTGGAATGATTGCTAATTTAAAGCTGTCTTTTAGTTTTTCTGCGACAGTAAGGCTAATGCCATCAATGGTTACAGAGCCCCTGGTAGCTATTAAAGGCTGGTTTTCTTCTTTTAGCTCTATTTTAAAGTTATAAAAAATTCCCTTTTTATCAATTCCTAGTATCTTTGCAGCATTGTCAATATGGCCGGATACAAAATGGCCGCCAATTTTTTCTCCCATGGATAATGATTCCTCTAAATTTAAAAGCTGGCCCTCATTTATATCTTTAAAAGTCGTGTTTTCCAATGTCTTGTACGATATATCAGAAGTAAATTTGCTATCTTTCTTGCTGGTTACTGTAAGGCAGCATCCATCCACTGCTATAGAATCGCCTATTTTCAGCCTATTTATAAGGCCTGGGCAATCTATAACAATTTCTAAACCCTTGCCAGTTTTCTTTATATTATTTACTTTTCCAACTTGTTTAATTATTCCTGTAAACATATTATTTAGGATAAGCGGTTATCATTATATCTTTGCCAATATTTTTAATTTCATCAAACTTTAATTTATTAGAGTCCTTTATTCTTTCTACACCTAAATCGGAGAACATATTGTATTTGGAATTCCTGCCAATAATAATTGGGGCTAAAAATATTATAAATTTATCTATTAGATTTTCTATTAACAGAGAAGTTAATAAAGTGGGGCCCGACTCTAATAAAATGGAATTGATATTATAATCTCTGTAAAGCAATTTTATGATTTCCTTTAAATTATTTTTTGGATTAATTTTAATTATATCAATATTTTTAGACCTCAAGTATTCTTCCTTTTTTTTGTTACTCCCTGAGGTAAAGATAATTGTTTCTACAAATTTAGAAGTTTTTAAAATATTGGAGTTAATATCAATTTTTAGATTCGAATCTAAAATAATTCTTCTAAAACCATCTTTTTTCTTATCTATTGAATAATCATCTAGCCCTTCCCTTGGATAAAGGTGTGGATTATCAGAAATAATAGTATTGATTCCTGTCAGTACCGCCCCTGCTTCTTTCCTGAACTTTTGGACTAATTGCCTGGAATAAGGAGAAGTTATCCATTTGGAATCCCCTGTTTTGGTTGCAATTTTTCCGTCAATGCTTGAGGCAATCTTTGCGGTAATAAATGGAAGGCTTTTTTCCATATTTTTAAAAAATGCCTCGTTTTGCTTTTTAATTTTTTTGCCCAAAAGCCCAACTTTCACTTTAAAACCGTAATCTTTTAATATTTTTACACCATTTCCATTAACTTTTGGGTTTGGGTCTAATGTTCCAATAATAATTTCAGAAAAATTGTGTTTTTTTAATTCCTCAACACAGGGAGGGGTTCTACCATATGTTGAGCAAGGCTCTAGAGTAACGTAAAATTTTGATTTAGATAATGATGTATTGCAATTTTTAATTGCCGCTATTTCTGCATGAGGCTTGCCAGCTTTTTTATGGTAGCCAGAAGCTATTATTTTATTGTTTTTTACAATGACTGCTCCTACCATGGGATTAGGCATAGTTTTGCCCCTTGCTTTTTCTGCAAGCTCTATGGCCAATTTCATATATTTTTTGTCTTCTTTTGTAAAATTATCCATTTTAAAAAATAAAAGCCATGGAGAAAATCCATGGCTAAAAAAAGTCATAAATTTTCTCCCGTCCAGACTTTAACTGTCGGCTTTTGGTTTAGCGCTTTCTTTAATTGGAATATTTACATGAAGTATTCCATTATCAAATGTAGCTCGAGCTTCTTCAATGTCATATCTAGAAAAAGGAACTGTTTCCTTAATTTCTACACTTCTCTTTGCTATACCTTTTCTAAGGTAATGCTTATCTTTTTTATCATCTTTAGACTTAGCTGACAAAATCAACTTATCTGAATCGAAAGTGATTTTAATATCTTCTTCGCTAAATCCTGCCATAGCAAATG
>JAGYOJ010000243.1 GCA_018399435.1 Actinomycetota bacterium
GCTTGAATTTTTATTTTTATTATTTCCCTTGCTTTCTTCTTTTAAGTTGTAAAAATAGTTGTAGTATTTTTTTGAAAAAAGCCAGCTATGCTTATTATTAATATCTTTAAAATTTAAATTTTCCTTCTGCCCTGAAAAGTGCAGGTAATATTCTTTATCTAGCGCTGATAAATATTTTTCTGCCTCTTTTTTATATTTTTCTAAATCCATTCTAAACAATATTTTCCTTTACAGTACTTATTATGCTCTCCTCGTCAAAGCCATAAGCTTTAATTAGCTCATCAGCAGTTCCAGATGCACCAAATTTATCTTTTACCCCCAACCTTATTACTCTAGTTGGAGAATTATTTGACAGTACCTCACAAACTGCGCTTCCCAGCCCCCCTATTATATTATGGTCTTCCACAGTAATAACTAAACCTGTTTTTTTAGCAGAATCTATTAGTAGATCTTCATCAATAGGTTTAATTGAAGACATATTTATAAAATCAACTTCAATACCTCCACCCATTAATTTTTTTGCCGCATTAAGTGCAATATGGGTAGTAAAGCCCGCACTTATAATAGTTGCTTTATTACCTTCCATTATCCTTGTCCCTTTTCCAAGCTCAAATTTATAATTTTGATTAAATATTAAAGGGCTAGAACCTCTGCAAAGCCTAACATAACAAGGGCCCTCAATATCAATAATCTTTTCAATCACTCTGCTTGTTTCAGTACCATCGCTTGGCGAAATTACTTTTATATTTGGTATTGACCTCATTATTGCTACATCTTCTATTGCTTGATGGGTTGCGCCATCTTCACCTACCGATATGCCGGTATGGGTAGCGCATATTTTTACACCTAATTTTGGATAAGCAACTGATATGCTAACTTGGTCAGCCGCCCTTTTTGAAGCAAACACGCCAAAAGTAGAAGCAAATGGAATTTTTCCCATAGTAGCAAGGCCTGCAGCCACACTCATCATATTAGATTCAGCTACCCCAAAATTAAAGAACCTGCCAGGGAATTTTTTAGCAAAAATATTGGTTTTTGTCGATTTAGATAAATCACAATCCAGAACTACAATATCATTATTTACTTCTCCAAGTTCTGCTAATTTTTCCCCATATGCTTTTCTTGTAGCAATTTTTTCATTACTATCTGACAATATTTTTTTTATTTCATTAGGAATCATAATTATCCTTTCTATTATTCATTTTCTAATTTGCATAGCAATTCTATAGCTTCATCTCTTTCTTCTTCAGAAGGAGCCTTGCCATGCCAGTCACATTGGCCTTCCATAAAGCTTATGCCCTTGCCTTTCACAGTATTAGCAATTATTACTGTAGGAACTCCTTTAGTGTCAAAAGCCTTATTTATAGAAAATTCTATTTGTTCAAAATCGTGCCCGTCAATTTCTATTACATCCCAACTAAATGCTTTCCATTTATCTATTATAGGTTCGCTATTCATTATATCTTTTGTATAACCATCTATTTGAAGACCATTCCTATCTAATATTGCGACTAGGTTATCTAATCTATAATGGGCTGCAGACATTGCTGCTTCCCAGATCTGGCCTTCTTCTGATTCACCATCTCCTACTATTGCAATTATTTTGCTTTCAAGATTGTTAAGCTTTGCGCCTATTGCCATCCCAACTGCGCATGATAAGCCTTGTCCTAATGATCCTGTTGAAATATCAACGCCAGGTGTTTTATTCATATCCGGATGGCCCTGGAGCATGCTCCCAAACTTTCTTAAAGTTTTTAGATGCGATTTATCAAAATAACCTTTTTCTGCCAATGCAGAATACAGTATTGGGCATGCATGCCCTTTGGAAAGAACAACCCTATCCCTATCAGCTTTTTTAGGGTTTTTAGGATCTAAATTTAAGATACCGCTAAAATAAAGGTATGAAAATATATCAGTCATTGATAAAGCGCCTCCTGGATGGCCGGATCCAGCCTCGCATACCATGTCAACTACATCAACCCTCAAATCTTTTGCTATCTTCTTCAACCTCTCTTTTTCTTTC
>JAGYOJ010000244.1 GCA_018399435.1 Actinomycetota bacterium
AATAAGACCTTAATTATTTAGAAATACCTATATGCTGCCATACAGCTTAAATAAAGCACTCCTGATATCCCAATTACAATAAAGTATCCAAAATGCAGGGAAATTACAACAGCTGCTATGGATCCAATAACAGAAGCGCATCCATTTACTGCCCATAGCCAGGGCACTATATTTGGTTTTATCTTCTTTGCTTTTGACAATCCTAATGGAAAAGGCATCCCCATTAAAAAGCCTGCAGGCATTACAAGCAATATGGTTAGAATAAACCTTTGCCACAGCATCCTGGATAATAGGAAACTGCTTATATGCTTAAAGCTAAACAGGAATAATAAAACATAAACAATAAGTATTGGGATAACCCAATTAATTCTTATTTTAAACTTATTGGTAATATAGCTACCCACTCCAGCAAAAAGCATTATGCTAAATAAAATTATTGAAAGCGAATAAGCTGGCTTGCCTAAAATTAGTATAAATTTTTGTATAAAAGGAAGCTCGATAAAGAAAAACCCCAAACCTATTGAGAAAAAATAAAGGAGATATTGATAATTACCCTTCAAGCTAAATTTTATATTTTTAATCCTTAGGGGCAGCAGGATTAAAAATATAGAAAGTGTAACTGAAATAATAAGGGCAGCTATAAGGATCAGGTAACCCCCTCCCCCGAAAGGCTGCATAGATTTGCCAAAATACTTCACTATATCCGGTACTTGCCTAAACTTAAAGAAATTATAAAAATAGGGTTTATCATCTGTTGCCGGCTCTATATTAAAATAATATTCCCGGCAAAAACCAGCTCTTTCTTGGCTGGAGCTATTGATGATCTCATTAAAAAACTCGTAAAAATATGGCTTATCAAGCTTATTATATTTATTAGCCTCCCAAGGTTTTATCCCATCATAATAAACAAGGTCAAAATTTAGGCTACTGGTTTCTTGCTTTAACCTGTTTATTTCTTCAGTTTTAAATCCATTTTTTTTAAATAAGGTGCTAAATGTAGACCAGGACCTGAAAGAATAAATTTTACTTGAAATGTTTTTAACCTGGCCTTCTTTTATGCTTTCCATTAGGGTGGTTAGCACTTTTAAGTTTTCACTGGGCGGAAATTGGCTCCACCGGGTTATTGCAATTAAGCCCTCATCTCCAGTTATATTTATCAAATCATTGATAGATTCTTTGGTGTAAATATAATTTTCATTTAAACTATATGCGCCTGAAGAAATTGGGTGGAAACTCTCAGAAAGGCTTAATATAATAAGATCAAATTTTTTATTGGTAATTTTGGAATAATTTCTAATGGAAGTATTTAGAATGTACACATTATTTTTGTTATATAAATTCCCGCTATAGGCAGAAAAATCGTCTTTTAATGCTTCCACGACCAGCTTGTTATTCTGTATAACATAGATATTTGAATCAGTAAAATAATTGGCAGCCAGAACATCTAAACCGCCCCCAGGTTCAATAATTAATATATCATTATAATTTTTATCCAAACTATAAAACAATGATTGTGGTAAATATTCTAAAAAGGCAAGATTTTCTTTTGAATATTTAGTTATTGGAGATAAATTATCTGCATCTATAGTCAGGCCTAGCTGTGGTGGAGGAATGTTTTGATATTTTAAGCTAATTCCCGGAGCAGATTTTATATTATCACTTCTAACTATGTCTATTCTCGTAGAAGAATTTTCATTAGAATATATTAATTTAGAATTTGGATACCGGAGAGCTGCAGCAAGACTTTTATAGGGTGATATATTAACATCTAAGATACCGGGCAAGAAAATTCTTAAAAGAAAAATTGAAGCTAAAAATATAATCGAAATAGTAATAAAAATTTTTAGTTTCTTTTTTGATACCAATATAAATAAGGGTATAATTCCTAATATTGCTGACAGAAATATGACTCCACCCTTATCTGACAATGGTATAAGAAATAAAAAAGCAATTGCCCCAGCTGCTGAACCAATTAAATTGAAAAAATAAGTTATGGATGGTTTTTCAAGATTATAGAAAA
>JAGYOJ010000245.1 GCA_018399435.1 Actinomycetota bacterium
CCCTTGAGATATTCCATTCCCTCTGGGGAGCAATTATTTTAAGGCCGGGATTTAATGTCCTAATGCCTACATCAAACCTTACCTGGTCATTTCCTTTTGCTGTACAGCCATGGGCTACTGCATCGGCATCTTCTTCTTCAGCAATTTCTACTAGTTTCTTTGCTATTAAAGGCCTTGCAAGAGCTGTTGCAAGTGGATATTTTTTTTCGTAAAAAAGATTTGCTTTTATTGCTGGAAAAATATAATCATTTATAAATTCTTCTTTTGCATCTATAATTTCTGCTTTAATTGCCCCAAGATCTAATGCCCGGCTGTAAGCTTTTTTTAAGTCATCAGGCTGGCCAACATCTACAAGAGCAGCTACAACTTCCATTCCATAATTTTCTTTAAGCCAATTTATTGAAATAGAAGTATCCAGCCCGCCAGAATAAGCAAGAACTACTTTCTTCATAAAAATTTCTCCTTAAATATTGTTTAATAATTTATTTATTTTTTCAGCATTTTTGTCGCTGTTTATAATACATATTATTGAGTCATCGCCAGCAACAGTCCCTAAAATCTCAACAAAATTCATTCCATCAATTACTGCAGCAACTCCCTGCGCTTCACCAGGATAAGTCCTTACAACCAAAATATTTTTTGCCTTATCTACAGATATTACGCTTTCAGAAAACTTGGATTTTAATTTATCCATATTAAATAGGCTGGATTCCTGGTATTTTTTGTCAAGGGTATAAAATTCTTCCTGCCTATAATTTCTAACTTTTGTAAGCCTCAAAAAGCTAATATCCCTGGATATTGTAGCCTGGGTTACTGAAAACCCCCGCTCTTTAAGCTTTTTAAGCAAATCTTTGTGGGAGGCAATCTTTTCAGATAATACAATTTCCTTTATTGCTTTTAGCCTTTCTGATCTTTTTCCCATTTTTTACCTTGAGTAAAGATATACAAGCAAAGCTTTCTGTGCATGTAATCTATTTTCAGCTTGCTGCCATACAATAGAATGTTTCCCATCCATTACTTCAGATGTTATCTCTTGTTCCCTGTGTGCAGGCAGGCAATGCATTACTTTTACATTATCGCTAGCATAAGTTAATAGTTTTTTATTTACCTGGAATTCCCTTAATTTGCTAATCTTTTCTTCGCTGTTTGTGTCACCCATGCTAATCCAGACATCAGTATAAATTATGTCTGCATCCTTTACTGCTTTTATTGGGTCATTTAACACATTAAACTTTGCCCCTGTCTTTTTTGCTTGCCTTTTAAATATATCTAATATCCATTCTGCCGGGGAATACTTTTCAGGGCATCCCAAAGTTATATCAACCCCAAGTTTTGAAAAACCTATAAGCAAGCTATTGGAAACATTATTGCTGTCACCTATATAAGTAAATTTTAAATCTTTATTTAGCAACCCAATCTCAAAAATAGTAAAAAGGTCTGATAGTACCTGACAAGGATGGTAATCGTCTGTTAGCCCATTTATAATAGGGATATCGCTATTTTCAGCAAACCTTTCTACCATGCTTTGCTCATAAGTCCTTATAACTAACCCGTCCAGATATCTTGAGAGAACCCTTGCCGTATCTTCCACTGTTTCTCCCCTAGATAACTGGAGGTTTTGGGCATCTAAGTATATAACATTTCCACCCAGTTGATTGATTCCAGCTTCAAAAGAAAGCCTTGTCCTTGTAGAATGCTTGCTAAAAAGAAGCCCCAGGCTTTTACCCTCCAGCAGGTCTTTGTATAAAAATTTACCATGTTTTATTCTTGAAGCAAGTTTTACAAGGTAGTCGATTGTTTCACTGCTAAGATCTTTTAAGCTAAGCAAATCCTTATTTTGCATTTTCAATTTCTCCGAATTTCTTATTTAACCATTTGATAAGTAAATCTAAATTTTTCTTATTTATAATCAATGGAGGCAAAAACCTTAAAGTATAATCAGAAACCCAATTTATTATAAGTTTATCTTCCAATGCATCTTTAAC
>JAGYOJ010000246.1 GCA_018399435.1 Actinomycetota bacterium
ACTTGGAAATAGAATTTGTAAGGTTTTACATTATATATTTATGTTTTGCAATATATATTATTATATCATCCAAATTAATAATTAGAGGAGGCAAGTTAAATGAAAAAGGTAACAATACCTGAAGTTGGCATGGGAGATGAAGAAGTAGACTTAATTAAATGGAAGGTTAAAGAAGGGGATACGGTTAAAAAAGGTGACCCATTAGTACAGATAGAATCCGAAAAAGTAAATGTAGATATAGAGGCTGAATATGATGGAGTAATAACCAAGATCCTACATCAGGACGGGGCAGTTTTAACAGTGGGAACAGTTATTGCTGAAATTGATGAAAGTTAAGACTAGGAAAATATTGTATTAATTATAATTATTAAATAAATAGCAGGAGAGATTTAATATGAGTCGAATGAGATACCTTAGAGCAGTATCACAAACAATTGCGACTGAGATGAAAAAGGACCCAGATATAATCTATATGGGTGAAGATGTAAGATATGCTTTAAAAGGGTTAGCAAGAGGGTTTGTTGATGAATTTGGGCCGGAAAGAGTTATAGATACCCCAATATCTGAATCAGGATTTACAGGTATAGCTACAGGAGCAGCTATCGAAGGCCTTAGGCCAGTTGTAGAATATCAGATTAGCATGTTTTGTTTTAATGCTTTTGATGAATTAATTAACCAGGCCCAGAAATGGCGTTACATGTCTGGGGGACGGGTTAAAGTTCCAGTAACCTATGTAATACCTTTAAATTTTGGCGCAATAGCAGGGCAACACTCTGATTCCCCCCATTCTATTATGATTCAAGGTCTTATGAAAACTGTTATGCCTGCTACTCCATATGATGCAAAGGGACTAACGTTAAGCGCAATCAGAGATGATGATCCCGTAATGGTATTTCTACCAGCAGGTATTAGAGGTAGAAGAGGAGAAGTTCCGGATGAACAATATACTATTCCCCTGGGAGAAGGCGAGATTAAAAGAGAAGGTGAAGACATAACAATTGTTGCAACAGGGCGTCTAGTTCTAAAAGCTCTTGAAGCAGCAGAACAATTGGAAGAAGAAGGTTATTCACTTGAAGTATATGATCCCAGGACATTATTTCCATTTGATAAGCCTTTACTGAAAAAATCCATTAAAAAAACTGGAAGAGCGATAATAATGGATGATTCTCCAAGAACTTGTGGTTATGCTGCTGAAGTTGCAGCCTTTTTATCAGACGAATGTTTCGATTTATTAAAAGCACCGGTTAAAAGAATAACCAGAGCTGATGTAACTGTACCGTTTAGCCCCGCTTTGGAAAAACTAGTAGTGCCTGATGGCTTAGATGAACTAATTGAAAAAGTGCATAGTATATTAAAGAAATAGGAGAATGATAAAAATGATAAAACAATTTAACAAAGAACAGTGTCTTGATATATATAGAAGATTAAGATTGGGCAGAAGGTTTGAAGAAAAAACAATAGAGCTAAGTAATCAGGGAGAAATATTGGGCTCTATTCATGCTGGTATTGGTATGGAAGCTGGAGGAGTTGGTATATCTCTAGCACTTAAAGAGGGTGATGTAGCGCATAGAACCCATAGAGGATTTTCACAAATGCTGGCTGAAGGAGAAGACCCAAAGGTTATGCTTGCCGAACTTATGGGCAAAGTAGATGGATACAATAAAGGCATGAGTGGAGCAATGCACCTATCTGGTATTTCTGGAGTATTGGGAACTAATGGACATATGGCTGCAGGTGCAGCCCTTGCATTTAAAACTAAAGGTAAAAAAAGAGTTGCGGTTGGCCAATATGGTGATGGAGCTTCAAACTTAGGACCACTACACGAATCTATGAATATGGCAGCAATATGGAAACTTCCTGTAGTATTTATATGTGAAAATAACCAGTATGCTGTATCTACATCAGTAAAGTATTCTAACTCTCTAGACAAATTAAGCGATAGGGCAAAAGCCTATAATATACCTGGCGAGACTGTTAACGGAATG
>JAGYOJ010000247.1 GCA_018399435.1 Actinomycetota bacterium
AATCATTATGTGAAGTTATAGCTGTTACTGGTGATGATTCAAGGTCTTTAAGAGAAATAAAGATGAAACAGATAGAAGCCGGTAATTTCCAAGTTCTGATAACTACTGGACAGCTGCTAGGGGAAGGTTTGGATATAGAAAATTTAAATAGTATATTTTTAGTTTATCCTTTTTCCTTTGAAGGAAAATTAATACAGTACATTGGAAGGATTCTAAGGGGAAAGGGCAGGAAGTCTATTTATGATTACAATGATAATAATATCGAATTTCTCTTGAAGCAATTTAAAAAGAGGGAGAGATACTACCGTAAAGCAAAAATATTATAGATTGCTTATATTAAAATATTTACATTTCACCTCATATAATAAGTTAATAAAATATTTATTATTTGAGACAATTTTGTAAGGAGGATCTCAATTTCAATTCTTTTAATATTTTGTTCGAGTTTAGATTAAATAAAGCAAATATTAATAATTACACAAACTAATATTTCTTGTAAAATGATTTATTTGTATTAAAGGTAAAAAAAAGTAATTATTATACCTGCTAAAAAATTTGCAGTTTAATTGTATAAAGTAAGTAATGGTTTTAATAAACTTTTAAGCGGCTATGGTGGTTAGAGATAGAGATAATTTAATAGGGATAGGCATACTTTTACTTAAGAAGCGAAACTAGAATGAACTTCAAAAAAAGGGTAAAAAACAAATATGCAATTATTTTCTCTGTATTGTCTACTGCTCTTATTTTTTCATGTTTAATTTTTTCATCATGCAATGTTGAAACACTAAAGGAGGCTCCTACTATTGATGAAATGATAGGCCAGATGATTATTATAGGTTTTAGAGGCACAGAAGTTGATAGTAATTCTAAAATAATAAAAGATATTAATAAATATAATATAGGTGGAATTATATTATTTGATTATGACGTGCCTTCAAAAAGTTTTCCAAGAAACATTATAAGCCCCAAGCAAACTAAAAAATTAATTAAAGATATAAAAAGCTTGTCTAGATCAGATATTTTTGTTTCCATTGATTCAGAAGGGGGAAAAGTAAATAGGTTAAAACCGGCATATGGTTTTGTAGAGATTGAGAGCGCCCAAAAAATGGGCGAAGGAGAACCAGAAGAAACTTTTATAAAAGTCTCCCCTCTTGGCCTAGAACTTGATTATCTTGGAATTAATATAAACTTTGCTCCTGTAGTAGACGTAAATATAAATAAAGATAATCCTGTAATTGGAAAACTAGGGAGGTCTTTTTCTGAAGATCCCCAAAAAGTATATGAGCATGCATGCAATTTTATTGATGCAATGCATGAATATAATATTATTACTGCAATAAAGCATTTCCCTGGCCATGGAAGCTCGACTGGAGACAGCCATATTGGTTTGGTTGACATAACAGATACATACAATAAAGAGGCAGAGCTTTTTCCATATAAGAAATTAATTCAAGATAACAAAACCGATATTATTATGACTGCACATATTATGAATACAAAAATTGACCTAGAAAATCCAGCTACCTTATCTCCAATATTTTTAAAAGATATCTTAAGGGAGCAATTAGGGCATGAGGGTGTTATAGTTTCAGATGATATGCAGATGGGGGCAATAGTTGAAAATTATGGCTTTGGGGAAGCTATTATTAAAGCAGTAAATGCTGGCTGTAATTTGTTAGTGTTTTCAAATAATGGTTCAACATATGATGAATGTATCGCAAAAGAAGCAGTAGAGGCAATTAAAAATGCAGTCAATAATGGAGAAATAAAGGAAGAAACAATAATTGCTTCTTATAATAGAATAAAGCATTTAAAAAAAGATTATGGAATAAATTAGCTTTCTTTATAGCCTATATAAATAAATATGGACATATTAACTATGATTTGATATATTTTTAGATTGTATTTGGGG
>JAGYOJ010000248.1 GCA_018399435.1 Actinomycetota bacterium
TATCTAATCCATAAGCATTTAAAGCTTTAAATATTGCTTCAATTGTTAGAAGTAATATATTAGTTATTTTTGGGGTAAATAATGCTACAAGTTTAACAATAACTTCAGGTAAATAATACATAAGCTTAGTTATAGTATCTAATATAGGAGGCCCCAAAGTAGGTATAATCTGTTTTATTTTATCCCAAGTAAGTTTTATAACATCCCAAATAGCTGGTCCTACTTTTTTAACGATATCCCATAACTTTTGAAAATTGAATCCTACACCTTCTATGGAATCTGAAACATCCCCAAGAATATCATCAAATGCATTATCAGGCATACCAAAGTCGAAATCTTCCATACCAGCTAAAGCATCGGCTAATCCTGCACTTTCAGTTTTTTCTGGTATGGTATATACTTCATCAAAGGATGCTAGAAATTTTTTGTTTATTGCATTTGAAGCATTTTCGGCTCCTTCTTCCACACCACTAAATGCATCGATTAATTTCTGCCAATCTATTTTTCCGACTTCTTCTGCTTTTATTCCTGCAAGTGCCGCTTTTGTGATTGATATGCTTTGAGGTATCTGAATACCAAAGAGTCTTAATATTTTTGAACCAAGATTAGCAAAAAACCTTTGAACTCCTGGAATCAAAGAAGCAAGCGCCACAATAGCTCCTATAACCAGACCTATAGCCCTATATGCTCCACCAGCAAAAACAAATAATTTACTAAACATCTTTACAAGGGCTGCCAATGAGACTGCCACATAAGAAGAAATCATAAGTCCCATTATAGCTGCTGCCAGTACTTTTAATACTCCCTGTGCCTGTGCTGCTGTCTGGGATACTCCTCGAAATACTGTTGTAAGTATCAAAAATGCTTTTGTGACAAAATTAATTATACCTAACGCTATCCTGAAAAGTTCCTGCCTGAACTCAGCAGTAACTCTAAGTGTTACTGCAATATTAGCTCCTAATTCCCTTACTGAATTAATAAGTGCCCATATACTATCTGCAACTTCTTTAGGAAATATTGCTATAAGAAGCCCTTCCATACCAAACTCTTTAAATACAGACCATAATTCTCCTAAAGTTTCCCTTAAATCACTTAAATGTTTTTTAATCCAATCAAAGAATGGAGTAAAAATATCCCTGGCTATAAATAAGAAATAGTCATGTATAGATGAAAGAAGTCCTGACATAGACTGCTCCATTTCAGCAGCAGCCCCCCTAAATTTCATTACACCTTTTATTATTGCTGGTATAGCTACATTTGCTGCAACACTAAATTGGTCAGGCCATTCCGTTATACCTAATTGCTCTTCAAGGATTTTCATTATTGGTACTCTAGCAGTAACAAACAATCTTAATTCACGTCTAGTTAATCTTCCCTGTTGCTGTACTCTACCTAAAGCCCATGCAAGCTGTTGCATCTGGTCAGCTTCTCCCCCTGTAGCAGCGGATAAATCCGCCATAAGAGTAAGCAAAGGTGCAAGTTCTTTTCTACCAAATCCTAAAGCTAACAATGTAGTAGAAGCATCTATAACAGATTTCATGGTATAAGGTGTTCTAGCGGCTATTATTTCCAATGTCATCATTAAATCATTTGCTAATTGAGTAGTATTGGCCATTAAATCTTGAGTATCTCTTAATAGGTATTTAAACATTATTCCAGTACGTTCAAGTAGCATATTAAAATCCCAAAGTTCTTTAATCGCTTGTTGCAAAGGCTGTAATATTGCCCTATATAATATCTGCGATATAAATATACCTTGAACTATCCTACCAACATCTTTTAAATATCCATAGGTCTTAGAAGCAGCAATATGTGATTCTTTTAAGGGTTTATTAAGTCCTTTGTCAACTGCTTTTCCAGCATCTCGCATAGATGTTTCCATTTGCCTGCCTACTTTT
>JAGYOJ010000249.1 GCA_018399435.1 Actinomycetota bacterium
ACTTTTTTAGATATGCCTGCCTTGTGTGCAACTTCCACTACATTTTTTACATCTTTATAAGCTATTGGAGCTTCTTCAGCAAGCCCGGACATGCTATCTGCCATTATAATTATGCCCTTTTTGGCAAGTTCAGATTTAATGTCTGAACCCCTTACGGTTTTTTTAGCTTTTGACCTGCTCATGACCCTGCCGGCACCGTGGCATGTAGAGCCAAAACATTCAGTCATGGCCTTATGCGTACCAGTAAGTATATATGAATATCTTCCCATGTCTCCAGGTATTAACACAGGCTGGCCAATTTTCTTATAATCATCCGGTATGTCAGGATGGTTTGGGCCAAATGATCTTGTAGCGCCCTTCCTATGCACGCAAATCTCTTTTTGTTTTTTCTTTATTTGGTGGCTTTCCATTTTAGCAATATTATGGGAAACATCATATATCAAGCTTAGCCCTAACTTATTGGCTGATTTTTTAAAATACTTTTCAAGCGATTCCCTGACCCAGTGTCCAAGGCATTGCCTGTTTACCAGGGCAAAATTTACGGCGCAAGCCATGGCAGCATAATATTTTCTTCCTTCAATGGAATTAATTGGCGCACAAGCAAGCTGCCTGTCTACAAGCCTTATATTATACTTCCTTGATGCTTGTTGCATTAACTTTAAGAAATCGCTGCATATCTGGTGTCCAAATCCTCTTGAGCCTGTATGGATCATAACTGCAATCTGGCCTTTTTCTAAACCAAATACTTTAGCGCTTTCGTCGTCATATACTTCATCAACATATTGGATTTCTAAAAAATGGTTGCCTGAACCTAAGGTTCCTATTTGGTCACTTCCCCTTTTAAGCGCTTTATTAGATATGAAGTCTGGATTAGCGCCTTCCATGCAGCCTCTCTCTTCAATATGGAGTATATCCTCATCCCATCCATAACCATTAGATACAGCCCAATTTATGCCACTTGTTACAAGTTTTTTTAATTCTCTATTTGAAAGCTTGATTTTACCTGTGCTGCCAACCCCTTTTGGTATGCTGGAAACAAGGTTTGCCATAATATCCGAAATTTTAGATTTTATATCCCCGTAAAAAAGGTTAGTCCTGTGTATCCTTACCCCGCAAGATATGTCAAAGCCAACTCCGCCTGGCGATATAATGCCTGACTCCTTATCCATGGCTGCAACCCCACCAATTGGGAAACCATAACCGTAATGTATATCGGGCATGGCAAAAGATGCATCTATTATTCCTGGAAGCGTGGCCACATTTACTACCTGGTCCAAAGTTTTATCCTTTATTGCATTGTTTAAAAGTTCTTTATCGGCAAAAACAATGCCAGGAACATTCATTCCAATATCTTTATCAGCTAAAATCTTATATTTATAATCACTAATTTTTTCTATTTCATATTTATTCAATTTAAATTCACCTCATACATCAAATATAATGGTTGCTTTCCATAATTTATTCTTCTTTATTTTAAGCATATGGTATGTAACAGCCTTAATTGCAATTTTAATTTCATGTTTTTCTAAATTAATTTTTTCGCCCATAAGCTCTGCTTTTACTATTCCCCTGCTCTTGTTTTTAATTACCTTTAATACATTAAATTTGGAAAAAAGCATCTTTTCAGCTTCAAATTTATAAAGTAGGTTACTAAGAAAAGATATTAACAGATCTTCCAGCCCCAGTATATCTTTTTCCTTTATTGTAACCTTGCTTTTCTTTTTGCTGTCAATACTTTTAATTTCTGCCATTATTGAAAACATTCCCAAAGCAGAATTTTCAAATAATTCTTCAAGGCTATGGCCATATGATTTAACACCTATATCTGATAAATGTTCTATATGCTCATATTTTTTTTCTTTCATGTAATTAACATAT
>JAGYOJ010000025.1 GCA_018399435.1 Actinomycetota bacterium
AAAGAATATGTAGAAAAAGAGCCATATGTTAATTTATTAAATATAAGGGTAGTAACATTAGATGAAGGACATTCTATTGTAGAGATGAAGGCAGAAAAGAAATATAATAATATTTTTTCTATAACTCATGGCGGGGCAATTTTTTCTTTAGTAGATGTTGCCTTTGGGTCTGCTGCAAATTCTTATGGAAATATCGCTGTAGCCTTGTCGATGTCTATTAATTATATTAAGCCTGCCAGTCCTGGCCAGACTTTAACTGCAGAAGCGTCACAAATAAGTAGACGAAAAAAAACTTCTGTTTATAATATTATAGTAAAGAATGATTCTGATGATATAATTGCCTCTTGCCAGGCAATTGCATATTTAAAAAAGCAAAAGTTACCAATTTTTAAAGATGAAGATAATTCATAGTTCAGATTTACATTTAAATTCAAAATATCCTGAAAGGGTAAATACCTTAGATGCTATCATAAAGGTAGCTAAAGAAGAAAAAGCAAATCTTTTGTTTTTTGCTGGAGATTTCTTTGACAGCAAAGAAGATGCTGAATATTATAGGCCACAGTTGCGCAAAAAATTTTCAAACTTGCCTTTTAAAATATATTTAATTCCAGGAAACCATGATTACGGTGCATATTCAGGAGATCTATTCTTTGGCGACTCAATTGAAATTATAACGGGTAAGCCTTTCAGGGTAATAGATTTTAAGGAATTCAGGCTTATAGCAGTCCCTTACTATAACCAGAGTTTTAATGAAATGCTTTTTGATATTAAAAAAGCAAAAGAGCCGGAAAAGAAGAATATATTGATGCTCCATTGTTCTATCGATATTGCAGAATTTGAACAAGACCAGTTTGGAAAAGAAGAAAGTGAAAAATATATTCCTGTTAGCTCAAAAATTCTTTCTGAGTTAAGCCTGGACTATATATTAGCCGGGCATTTCCATAGCAGGTTTGTTTTAAATAAGATTTCAGAAAATAGCAAATTTATTTATCCTGGTAGCCCAGTTTCAATAACTAAAAAAGAAACTGGTGTAAGAAATGTAGCGCTAATAGATATTGAAAAAGATATTGCAAGGCCAATAAATATAGAAAGTAAATATTTTGATAATTTAAAAATAGTATTGGAGCCTGGAAAAGAAAAAGAGATACTAAAGGGTGTAGAAGATAAAATTAAAGAATATAATTTTGTTTTTGTAGAGCTTTCTATTGTTTTTGATGGGTTTACCAGCCTTGGGGAGAAAAATGTAAAAAAAGAAATTGATAAAATAATGAGGAAATATGATAGCAATATAAATATTGAATATAAATACAGGGATATAAAAGAAGCTATCTCGGATCCATTATACAAGAATTTTAAAGAAAAGCTGGAGGCTTTAGAGATAGAGGATAATTATAAGGGAGAAATCGATAGAATAGTAAAACTGTCATTTTCAAAAATAAAATTTATTAGATGAGATGAGAGTAAAAAAAATACACATTGACAGATATGGCCCATTAAGAGGGATAGATTTTGATATTAGCCATGGGATTCAAGTAATTTACGGGAAGAATGAGACAGGGAAAACATTAACAATAGATGCCTTAATAAAAATAATGGTTGGGAAAAAAATCAAGGAATTTGATGGAATAGACAGGGTTGAAGAGTTTCCTGAAGGATATTTAATTTTAGAAAAAGATAAAAATGAAGAAATAAAGCTAAACAAGGACTTAAGCTTGAGCCAATTTATGGATATGGATGCAATGGACTTAAGGAATATTTTTATTATAAGAAATAGTGATTTGAGTATAAGGGAAGAGGAGAATTATTATAGAAGGGTAACTGACAAGTTAACCGGGCTTGAAACTGAGAAAATAAATAAGTTATTGTCTGAATTAAAAGATTACGGAAGATTAACTTCTGCTTCTAGCGATGCAAGCATTTCTGACAGCAGGGATTATGGAAAAATAAAGGGGAGAATAGAAGATGCCAAGGTTTTGATAAAGGATATTGAAAATTATTTAAATTTAGCTAAAGAAAGCGGTCTCCAGGATTTAGAGCTGGAAAATTTAATATTAATTCAAAAAAGTAAGGATTTAAAAGAAGAAATATCATTAGTTGAGCTGAATTTAAAAAATAAGAATTTTTTGGATTTAAAAAAACTTTTAAAGAAACTTGAGGATAATTTAGAAATATATAAAGGCTATGAAAAATATACCGAAGAAAAGTACCAAAAGCTTCTAGACCTAAATTATAAATTAAATAATTTATTGGATGACAATTTACAGAATAATAGGGATTTGGAAAAATTAGAAAAAAAGCAAGATGGTTTTAAAAAAGAAGCATCTAAAATTTCTTCCAATCTTGCGCCATACCAAGAAAAAGAAAGACAAATAATGAGTTTAGAGCAAAAAACGCAATCAATAGAAGAGATAAATCCTTCTTTGCCTAAGCTTCCATTGACTCTATCAATTATTTTTTTAGCTTTTGCTGGCTTAAGCCTGATACCTCTTTTTTTATTTAATAACCTTTTCTATATATTGCTGCCAGTTTTATTTACCATGGTCTTTATAATATTTATTTCCTTTTATTTTATAAAATATAGGAAAGTCTTAAATTATAAGAAAACTGAAAGCAATTTAATCAGGGAATTTTTAAGCCTGGGAATAAAGGTAAAAAATTTAAAAGAAGCTCATTTAGCTATCGGAAATTTTTATGAAAATAAAAACAAATTTCAAAAAAACTTAGAAAACATTGAAAGTGAAATACGGGCAAATGATAAACAGATAGAAAGAATAAAAAGTGATATTAATGGAAATAATAATGAGATATCAGCAACCAGGAATGATATTAATGAAATCAAAGAAAATTTAAGCATAAATGATTTAAATGCCTTGAGAGAAAAGTTAGATAAAAAAAGGGAATTAGAAAATGATATTTTAGGAAATTATAAATTGATGATGGATAAGCTAGAGCTAGATTTAGATGAATTAGATATTGTTTACATCAAAAATAATTTAAATTTTTTAGGGGATCAGATAAAAAAAGCTAAGCCGGAAAAGAGCTTGAGAAAAGTTGTAAATAAATATGACAAGCAATTCTATGAAGATAAAAAAAGAGAACTTGAAAAAATTGAGCACAAAAAAGAGGAAATAAAAAACAAGCTAGAGAACCACAAGCTGGAGATAAATGGAATGAGGAACAGGTTTTTTAAGATAAAAACAGATGGGTTTTTAAAAGAAATTAAAATAGAAAATTTAAATGATTTAAAAAAGGCTTTGCAGGTTCTTAAATCTGGTGTTGAGAAAATAGAATTTAATGTTTCTGTATCTAAAAAAGCTATAGGCATTTTTGAAGATATATTAGAAGAGGAAGAGCTCGTTGTAGCTGATTTATTTGGAAATTTAAATGTATCTGATTACTTCTCTGAAATTACAGGAAATAAATACAAAAAAGTCTTTTATGATAATAACCAGAGAAGGGTAAAAGTTGTTAACAAAAACGGGAATATTATTGATGATAATAAGTTGAGCCAGGGGGCTTATGACCAATTATATATGGCAGTTAGAATTGCGCTTGCAGAAAAAATCTTAGATGAGCCAGCCTTTTTTATAGTAGATGATGCCTTTATATACTCAGATGTGGATAGATTAAAAACACAATTTGAAATTTTTAAAAAACTTGCAGATAAAGGATGGTCAATTATTTATTTTTCAGTAAAGGAAGAATTAAAAAAATTAGCGGATAAGTATTCTTCTAATGATATTTTAATTTTTGGAGAGTAAAAATTGGAAGAGAAAAATTTTCTTATAAAGCCAGAAATATATGACTTGCAGGTTGACTGGAAGAAAAGACTAGAAAAAGAAAAAAGATTTTTCTTAAAAATAATAAGGGAAAAGGAAATAGAAAGGGCACTGGATATAGGATGTGGAACTGGACACCATGTCGAATTTTTAGCCGGGTATATTCCAGAAGTCATAGGCATTGACCCTTCGGATGTAAGTATTGATTATGCGGGGAAAAAAATAATAAAATCAAAAAATACACACTTACTAAAAGGAGAGTTCAAGGATTTAAATAACCTGGATATTGGGAAATTTGATTTAATAATCTCATTAGGAAATACATTGCCTTTAGCTAAAACAAGAAGGAAAATAAAATCAGCTTTAAAACATATGAAAAAAAAGTTAAACAAGGATGGAATACTTGTATTGCAATTTCTAAATTTTAGAAAAAAAATGATAGAGGATAACAATTATTATAAGCCTAAATCTGTGAAATATGGCAAAGATATTTATATTTTACTCAAGCATTTTGAATACGGGCGTGTACAGACCAGGTTTGATTTTTTAACAACAGTCTTAAATAGAAACGGAGAAGTAAAAAATTTTTTTAAAAAAACTTCTTTCCTTTGCACTTTAAGAAAAAACTTGTTTTTAAAAATGGCAAATAATGCCGGCTATAAGAAAATTAAATTATTTGGCCCTTCAGGTTATAAAGAGTTTAATGAAAAAAAAGATATAAGCCTAATTGCATTACTACAAAAGAATTGATAGGAGATTATTTATGGAAGTTTTGAAAAGGTTTGGCGTTTCGATGGATGAGAGCTTGCTCAAAAATTTTGATGAATTTATAAATAGGAATAATTACAAAAATAGGTCAGAGGCTATAAGGGACTTAATAAGGGGAGAACTAGTAGAAGAGGAATGGCTTGAAAAAGGCCATTTAGTAGCCGGAGCTATTGTAATGGTTTATGACCACCATAAAAGAGAGCTAATGGATATTTTGGTTGATATACAACATGAACATCAGGGACTGATTATATCAAGCCAGCATATACATCTTGATAAAAGGATGTGCCTTGAAGTGATAATAGTAAAAGGAAAAATTGATGAAGTTTATGATTTGGAGTCAAAGCTAAGGTCTGTTAAAGGAGTAAAGCATGCATCGCTTGCAAAATCAACTTTAGGGAAGGGAATATGAAAAAAATAATTATTTTTATAATTTTAGGTTTTATATTTTTGTTTTTTGTAGGAATATCATTAACAGATGAAAAGGTTAGAAATTTTTAGGCATTTTCCTGGCCAAATTTACAATATTTTAGAAGTTTGCAAATTTGGCATTTGGGATTTCTTCCCAAACATATAGTTCTCCCGAAGGACACTATCTTGTGTGAAAAATCAGTCCATTTATCATCAGGAACTATCTCCATAAGATCAAACTCTATTTTTGTTGGATTAGAATTTGTGGTTAAACCCAGCCTTCGGGATATCCTTTTCATATGTGTATCTACAATAATTGCCTGTTTTCCAAAAATATTTCCTAATACCACATTAGCTGTTTTCCTGCCCACTCCCGCAAGGGAGGTCAAGTCATCTATATTTTGGGGAACTTTGCCTTCAAATTTTTCTAAAATATCCCGGGAACATTTCTTTATGCTTTTTGCTTTATTTCTATAAAAACCAGTTGATTTTATATCTTCCTGCAATTCTTCTATATCAACATTTGCAAAGTCTTTTGGCCCCTTGTATTTTTTAAAGAGATCTTCTGTTACCTTATTGACAAGCTTGTCTGTGCTTTGCGCTGCAAGTATGGTAGCAATAAGCAGCTGGAATGGGTTTTTATAATTTAGGGTTGTGTCTGTGGATTCTGGATATTCTGAGTCCAGGATTTCAATTATTTTTTCTATATTGCCTACTGCAGGCTTATATTTTTTTTCCATTTATTTTTCCTTTTTTTTCTTTTTTAAATAATCTGCTATCTGTTTAGAATCCATTGTATTTATTACATCTTCTTTTTCAAGCCACCCTTTTCTTGCCGTATATACTCCATATCTATAATCAATTAAATTTTCTAAATGGTGGGCATCGGGATTGATAAAAATTTTTACATTTTTTTCTTTTGCATACTTTAACATTCTCCAGTCAAGGTCTAGGCGGTGGGGATTAGCATTAAGTTCAAGGTCTACATTATTGTCTGCAGCTGCATTTATAATTCTTGTAATATTGACTTTATAAGGGTCTCTTGCAAGCAATATCCTGCCTGAAGGATGGGCTACAATCGTAGTATATTTATTCTCAATTGCCTTTATCATCCTATTTGTCATTTCTTCTTCAGACAAATTAAAGCTGGAATGGATTGCTGCTATTATAAAATCAAAACGTGCTAGTATGTCGTTTTTATAATCCAGGCTTCCATCAGCCAGGATATCAGACTCTATGCCCTTAAAAATTTTAAAGCCACTAAATTTTGATTCGGCTTCTTCCATTTCTTTTAAGTAATCATCTATTTCTGAATCTTTTACTCCATTTGCATAAGCAGCAGTTTTACTATGGTCGCTTATTCCAGCATACTGCATGCCCATGTCTATTAATTTTTTACAAACCTGGGAGATGCTCATATTGCCATCGCTGTAATCTGTATGGATGTGAAATATACCCTTTATATCTTCCATTTCAATGAGTTTGGGGAGCCTGCCATTTCTAGCTGCTTCAATTTCTCCAAAGTTTTCCCTTAATTCAGGAGGAATGTAGTCCATGGAAAATACATTAAACAATTCTTCTTCATTATTGCATCCTATAATTTTGCCATCTTTAAATAAACCATATTCATTTATTTTTATTCCATTTTTTTTAGCTAAAGACCTTAATGCAGTATTATGCTCTTTACTGCCAGTAAAGTGGTGCAGGGCATAGGGAAATTGTTCGTCATTTACTGTTCTTATATCTACATTTATGCCTGATTGGAGCATTATGCTTGACTTTGTATCGCCTTTTACAATTATTTTTTTTGCTTGCTTTAATTTTGTAAAAAAATCCATTAATTGCCTGGGCGCATTAGTGCTGGCAACTATATCTATGTCTTTTATTACTTCTTTCTTTCTGCGCATGCTCCCTGCAATGCTTGCCCTAACTGTATATTTGCAGCCTTTTATGGATTTAAATATTTCTTCTGCTTCATCCAAAAAATCAGAGTACAGGTATTTGCCTGTAAATTTTTTTACAATATTTATGCCTTTTAATATATTTTCTTGTGTTTTCTGGCCAAAATTAGGCAAATTAACCAGTTTGTTTTCAGTGCAGGCAAGCTCTAGTTCTGAAATGCTTTCAATATCTAAATTGTCATATAGGTATTTAATTTTTTTTGGGCCCAAGCTTGGTATTTTAAGCATATCAATTAATCCTTCTGGAGTGCTTTGTTTAAGCTTTTGATAAATATCCAGGTCATCTGTTTCTATTAAGGTTTTTATATTTGATGCAATTTTTTTGCCAATGCCTTTTATTTTTTCTAAATCTTTTATTTTTGTTTCTGCGCCTAAGCTAATATTTGAAGCTTCGAGCGCCCTGGCGGCATTTTGGTAGGCCCTAATTTTAAATGGGTTTTCATCGTTTAGCTCTAGCAGTGTTGCAATCTCATTTAAAATTTTACTTATTTCTTTTTTATCCATAAAAAAATTTTAGCCTTTTAATTGCCTTTATTTTATCAGTTTTGCCAATCTTGCTTTCCTTTAAGGCCTTATGCAGAATTTCAATTGACTGGTCATAATTTTTTCTATCTACGGGATAAGGTATTCCGTCCTTTCCGCCATGGGCAAAGCTAAACCTGGCAGGGTCTTTAATGCTGTATTTTGTATCATAAACCAGCTCGGATATCAAAGCCAATGCCCTTATTGTTTTTGGTCCAATACCTCTTATTGCTAAAAGTTTTTCAAAATTTTCAGGTTTTCTTTCATAAGTTTTAGTAAATACCTTATTTAGCCTTTTGAATTCCATGTCGCTTAATTTTATATGATGCCTTCTTGGCAGATTATAATTTTTTTCCTGGTATTTTTTTACCAAATTTAAATCTTTTAAGATTAACTTTGGCTTTTCAGAAGATATTTGGGTTATGGTTTCTTTTGCATTTTTGCTTTCTTTATCAGTGAGGTTAAGCGTAATATTCTTCTGATTGCAGCAGATGGCATTATGGGGCTCAGTAGTAAAGTCTTTTACAATATTGCTTATCCAGTGATACCTTCTTGCACTTTTATTGCCATCGTTCATTCCTTGCTGGACAACTGACCAGTTATTGCCATCTCCTGTAAAAAAGAAACAATGGTGATATAGCTGATAGCCATCCTGAAGAGCCGAACTATCAACTTTTGCCACAATCTTACTATTATAAACAAGGTGGCTAAAATCAACACCCATAAGCTCGGAGGCAGCCATAATCTCTGACGGCGTTTTTCTCGAAGTAGCGCCTTTGCCTCCGGCTATAAAAAGGTCCAAGTCTTTTTCAAGGCCTTTTACTGCTGATTTTAAGGCGCCGCATACTGTAGTGGTAACTCCGCTGGAATGCCAGTCAAAACCAAGCACGCATCCTAGTGCTTGGAACCATAATGGGTTAGAGATTTTATTCAGGACTTCTACGGAACCATATTCTGAAACCATTAATATAATTATTTCCCTTGCTAATTTTTTCATGCGGTTAAATAACCAATAAGGTGCTTTTCCCCCATGCAGGGGTAAATTTAAAGACCCAGTCTTCATATTTTCATTCCTTGTTAAATATTTTTCTTTAATGGGACAAATGCTACGCCGCAAATTGCTTTTTTAGTTATTTTATTATTTTTTTTGGTGACTTTGTATAGGGTCTGGCTAAACCCTGTAGCCCCGACAGGCAAAACCATTATCCCGCCTTCAGAAAGTTGCCCTATTAGTGGTTTTGGTATAGTCTTTGGAGCTGCAGTAGCAATAATTCTTTCATAAGGGGCATGTTCTTTCCAGCCGTAATACCCATTTTTATTTGCAATATGCACATTACCATAATTTCTTAGGATTTTTTTTGCTTCCCTGTAAAATTTTTCAATTATTTCAACAGAATAAACTTCTTTTGCGATTTCTGCTAAAATTGCTGTTTGGTAACATGATCCAGTTCCTATTTCCAAGACTTTTCCCGTGCCTTTAAGCTCCAGAAGTTCAGTCATGTAAGCAACTATATATGGCTGGGAAATAGTTTGCCCGCTGCCTATAGAAAGGGGCATGTCATAATATGCCTGGCTTTGTTTTTCAGGCGGTACAAATTTTTCCCTTGGCACTTTAGATATTGCATTGAGGACTTTCTTGTCTTTAATTCCACGGGATATTAATTGCGTTTTTACCATTTGTTCCCTTAAATGTGAGAAATCATTTTTAGTATCCATAATATTAATGAAAATTCTTATTTTTTTATGTATAATAACTTTTTTTATAGGCTTTTATATATTAACATAGTTAATTTACCTTTAATAGAAAGTAAGGTTTTGATGAATAATTTAGAGTTGGCAAATATTTTAATAAATATTGCAGAATTAAATAAAGAAAATCCAGGCATGGAAAAAGCACTTTCACTAATGAGCGCTGCCCGTACCATAAGGGATTATCCTGAAGACATTGAAAAAGTATATATCAAAAATAAATTGGCAAACCTTCCCGGAATTGACAATCTTTCTTTTAAATATATAGAGGAGTATTTTAAGGAAGGCAAGATCTCTGAGTATGATGAACTTGCTAAGGATTACTCAGAAGAGCTATTGAAGTTTATAAGGGTGAGCGGTTTAGGCAGAAAAAAGATGGAAGGCATTTACAAGAAATTAAATATAGAAACCCTGGGAGGCTTAAAAAGCCGTATTTACTCAAAGGGAATAGAAAAATATTTAGACAGTTTCACTATTAAAAGATTGTGTGAAACAATTACTTATTACCAGGAGATGGATAATTTATTCCCAAGATGGTTTGTTGAAAATTTAATGGAGCCAATCATTTCAAAGATAAAAAAATTAGCCCAAATAAAAAAAATTAAACCAGTAGGCTCTATCAGGCGCAGAAAGGCAGCTGTAAGGGATATAGACATACTGGCTTTAGCTGAATTTAATAATGAAAAGCTAAACCTAAAACTAAGCAAGAAGCTTTTAGACAGTTTCTTAAAATTTGAAGAAATTAAGGGAAAAATAGGGCAGAAAATAATTGGTGAGAGCATTAGTTATAAGTATAGGACAAAATTTGGATTTGAGCTGGAAATAATTTTAACCACAAGAAATAATTGGGCGCTTGATCTTTTTTATACTACTGGCAGCAGAAAGCATATAGAAAAAATTAAAAACCTTGCAAAAAGTAAAGGCTTTTATAAAGAAGAGAAGATAAAATTTAATAAAAAAATTACACGCGAAAAAGATGTATATAAAAATTTAGGGCTTTCATTTATTCCTCCTGAATTAAGAGAAGGAAGAGATGAAATAAATCTTGCACAAAAGGGGAAATTGCCCAATCTTTTGAAATTAGAAGATATAAAGGGTGACCTTCATGTCCATTCAAAGTGGAGTGATGGATTAATAGAAGATTCAGATTATCTGGAGATAATTAAAAAATATGGATATGAATACCTTGCTTTAACCGACCATTCTAAAAGCAACCGCCCTGGTAATGGATTAAGCGAGAGAAGATTAATGGATAAATTTAGCTATATACAAAAAATGAATAAAATATCGGATAAGGCTAAAATTATTATGGGTTCTGAAGTAGATGTCCTAAAAGAAGGCAGGCTTGATTATGGCGATGAAATATTGGATAAGCTTGATATAGTTATTGCTTCAATGCACTCTAGCTATAAGTATGATATGGAGGAAAATAATTTTAGGGTAGCTGAAGCTATAAAGAACAGATATGTTGATTTTATAGCGCATCCAACTTCGGCAGTTTTTAATAATAGATTACCCCATTTTATAGATATAGATAAATTAATTTACAATGCTAAAAAATACAATAAAGCCCTTGAGATAAATTCTTATTTTATGCGCCTGGACTTGAATGATGAGAATGCACGAAAGGCAAAGAATGCGGGTGTTACCCTTGTTATTAATACAGATTCACATAGGGCCTATAATTTAGAAAATATAAAGTTAGGCGTAGATATTGCAAGGCGGGCAGGGCTAGAAAAAAAGGATGTTTTAAATACTTTAAGCTGGGAAGAAATCCTGAAATGGAAAAAAAACAGGTAATCAATCTTTATCGCTGTAATATTTAAATACTTTTTTATCTCTAAAGTCAGGCATAAATGGGTCATTTCTAATATAATCCTGTGTATAGCCTAAAGAAAACCCATTCTTTTCTGCATAATTTACTATTTGATAATATTCTTTGGCAGAAATGTTTCTGTTTATTTCCGGGTATTCTTTAGCTTTATATGTGGGGTGGTATTGGGCCATTATGCTCAGATAGACATCTGTAGAAAGATTTTCTTTTATAAAATCTAGAGTATCTTTAATTCCACTAATATTATTGGGTAGAACCAGCAGCCTTACAAGAAGGCCCTTTTTTGCAATATTATTTTCATCTAATTTTAGACCGCCAACCTGCTTATACATTTCTATCAAGGATTGGCGGCTATAATCCTTGTAGTTATTTACTGCTGAATATTTTTTTGCCATTTCATTGCTGCTGTATCTCATATCCGGCATGTATATGTCTATTATGCCATCCAGCATTTTTATAATTCTGGGATTGTCATACCCACCAGTATTATATACGGTTGGGATGTTAAATCCTGATTTTTTAGCTATATTTAATGCGGAAACAATTTGGGGAACCCAGATGGAGGGAGATACAAAATTTACATTATGGCATCCCTTTTTCTCTAAATCCAGAATTATCTCTGAGAGTTTCTCTATCGTTATTTTCTCTCCTTCTTGAAACTGGCTAATTTGATAATTCTGGCAATAAATACATTCCATATTACAATATGTAAAAAATATTGTGCCTGAGCCACTGGTTCCTGAAATAGGGGGCTCTTCGCCGTGATGCGGCATAGCTGAAGATATTACTGGGCTTGCTGGCGCTTTGCAAAATCCCTTTTCCGCCTTAAATCTATTAATTTTGCATTTATGGGGACAAATAATACACTTATTGAGTAATTTATTTAAAATACTGGCAGTTTTATCTAATTCCATAAATTAAAAATACATTATTTATGGTTATTTG
>JAGYOJ010000250.1 GCA_018399435.1 Actinomycetota bacterium
CAGCTGAACTCGGAATAGATTATAAGAATGTAGACATAAAAGGCACTGGCCCTAATGGAAGGATAGTACAAGACGATGTAGTATCTTTTTCAAAACAAAAAGAAAAAGCAATGCCAAAAGAGCAAAGCCCATCAGGGATTTCTATAAAGTCAAAAACGGCTTTAAAGGGAATGAGAAAAGTTATAGCGGAGAGAATGAGTCAGTCTAAAAAGGAAATCCCTCATATACTTTTAACTGCAAAAGCAAATGTTGGGAATCTTGTATCTCTTAGAAACAGGCTAAAGGAAAAGATTTCATCCCTACATGGTATAAAAATTACTTATACTGATTTTATATTAAAGATTGCAGCTAATGCATTAAAAGAGGTTCCAGAAATCAATTCATCCCTGCAGGGCGAACAGCATATCATATATGATGATATAAATGTTGGTATGGCCATAGCATTAAAAGAAGGGCTAATTGTTCCCACTCTCTATAATGCTAATCAGCTATCTATACTAGATATTGCTAAAAAAAGGATAGAGCTTATGGGTAAGGCCAAGGAAGGAAACCTGGCTTTAGGGGAAATATCAAATGGAACCTTTACTGTAAGCAATCTAGGAATGTATAAAGCAACCAGGCAATTTACAGCAATAATAAACCCTCCCCAGGCAGCTATACTTGCGGTAGGAGCAATATATGATGAGCCTGGAATAGTAGATGGTAAAATAGAACCATGCTCTTATATGGAAATTACACTTGCTGTTGACCACAGGATAATAGATGGAGCAATGGGGTCTAGATTTTTAGAAGTCATAGTTGAACTTATAGAAAATCCTGAAATGCTTGTTATTTAATATAATAAAGGAGTAAAAGTGCATAATAAAACAGATTTAGCGATAATCGGTTCAGGGCCTGGCGGTTATATAACTGCAATAAGGGCAGCAAAAAAAGGAATTAATACTACAGTAATTGAAAAGAGCCATCTTGGTGGCGTTTGTCTTAATTGGGGTTGCATGCCCACAAAGTCTTTATTCCACATGGTGCAAACCTTAGAATATATAGAAAAAGCTAGTGTCATAGGAATAGATATAGAAGGCTATAAGGTTGACTTTCAGAAAGTTATGAAAAGAAAAGATGCTGTGGTAAATATTTTAAGAAAGTCCATTGAAAGCCATTTTAAAAAGCACAATATAAACCTTATAAAAGGTGAAGCAAAAGTTAAGTCTGAAAATACATTAAAAATTGACGATCAGACCCTTGAATTTAATAATCTGATTATAGCCACCGGTTCCTCACCAAGCCAGATCCCACCGTTTGATTTTAATAAAAATGGGATTTTGACCAATAGGGAGGTTCTTTCTCTTAAAAACCTGCCTTCTTCAATATTGATAGTTGGAGGAGGAATCATAGGCTCTGAATTTGCAAACATATTTTCTTCTTTAGGTACTAAAGTTACTATTATTGAAGTCCTGCCTAAAATATTGGCTGCAGAAGATAATGAGGTATCAAAGCTAATAACTAAAGTTTTTAAAAAGAAAGGCATTGATATTCTAACCAATACTACAATAGAAGAAGTTAATGGAGAAGATGGTAATTTTATTTGTAAATCCAGTGATGGTAAAAAAATAGAAGTTGAAAAGATCTTAATATCTGTTGGAAGAAAGCCAAATACTAAAAATATTGGACTAGAAGAAGTAGGAATATCTACTGACGATAAAGGTTATATTAAAGTAGATAAAAATCTCAAAACAAATATCCAAAACATATATGCAATAGGAGATGTTGTAGGCGGAATGCAGCTTGCCCATGTTGCTTCATCTGAAGGTAAAGTTGCTATTGAAAATATATTGGGTAATGAAAAGAATATTGATTACAATTCAGTGCCT
>JAGYOJ010000251.1 GCA_018399435.1 Actinomycetota bacterium
TTCGCTGGCATTTTCTACGCGTAATAAAGTAAAAATTAAAAATTATTTTTATAAATATACTCATATATTTCTACTGGAGTATAACAAATACAATCAGGGCCATAACTTTTAAGTGAATCAATAGAATCAAAACCCCAGGTTACTGCTGCAATTTTAACTTTAATTTTCTTGCAGGCGGCAATATCATTTGTTTCGTCGCCTATATATAATATATTTTCTCTGGCTAACTTTTTCTTTCTTATGATTTTTAATATGGCTTCATCTTTTTTTAACATATTGGAGGCAGAATATATGCCTGAAAAATAGTTGATATGCTTTATTTTTAGAAAATAACTTATATTCCTAACGGAATTTGATGACAATATATTTAACTCTAGGCCTAATTTTTCTAGCTTTGATAAAAGTTCTGGAATTCCTTCAATTATTCTTATTTCTCCAATATGTGATGAATATATTTTTTTAGCTTCCAAAAATATAGCTGGTAATTTATATAATGGAACTTCCATTTCTTTAAATTTTTGCATAAGGGGTAAGGTTTTTATCTTATTGAACTTTTCTTTATCCAGATTATTTTTTACATATTTACCCTTAAAATATTGAAATAATTTCTCAACAACAGCGCTGGAATCTACTAGCGTGCCATCGAAATCAAAAATAATATTTTTAATCACTGGCCATTTCCTTCTTTGTAAAAATATATACTGTTCTATTGTAACAGTTAAAATATTTCATGGTTTAGAAATTTCTTATTTTTAAAACTTTACAGAGTATACCCATATGTATGCTATTGCAAATATTGCCTTGTATTTTTAAAATTAGCCTATTCTTCAAAAAAAGTAATGCCAAGGCCTCCAATTCCTAAGTGGGACCCAACCACTATGCCTATTTTTACTCTAATTATATTTGCCGGGTCGAATCTTTCCTTAATTTTTTGCTCCATTTCATCTGCTTCTTTACTTGATGCAACATCTCCAATAGAAACAGTGACCCTGCTGTTGTCTTTTATTAGACCTTCCATTGAATCCAATACTTCTTTTTTAGTTATTTCCCATTTCCTTGAATTTTTATACAAGGCAACCTCGCCATCTTTTAAGGTAAGTATTGGCTTTATTTCCAATAAATTTGCAACCTTTCCTTTTATCTTATTAATGCGGCCCCCTTTTATTAAATTATCCAAGGACTTTGGTATGAAAAATGAATTTATCTTTTTTCTAAACGCAGCTAATTCTTTTATTATGTCTTCTTTTTTCTTGCCTTCTTTTGCCATTTTTGCCGCTTTTAATGCCATAAAACCGCAAGGCATATGGACTACCTCTGAATCTATAATATTAATTTTGTCTTGTTTTAATTGCTTGGCTGCAAGTTCTGAAGAATTAAGGGTTCCAGATAATTTCCTGGAAATATACATTGAAATGATATCTTTTCCTTCTTGAATTAATTTTCTATAAGTATTCATAAAATCACCAGGAGTTGGCTGTGATGCCCTTGGCATCTCAGTGGAGCTTTTCATCATTTCATAAAAGTCATCTTCTTTTATGTCCTCTCCATCATCCAAGTAAGTTTTATCACCAAATACAACAGATAATGGAATTACAGTTAAATCATATCCCTCATATATATTTTTTGGCAAATCAGAAGTGCTGTCTGTGACAATTGCAATACCACTCATACCCAGTCCCCTTTCACTTAAGGCCTTGCTATTTTATAAAAAAATTTTATCTTAAAAAGTAAGTAAGTATTCTAAAACACAGAAAGACTTTGGCCCATTATAGTTTATTGCTGGCCATCAAATAATAGATATTTCTTATCCCTCTGTTTTGCTTTATTATACTACCATAAACTAAGATTATTAATAAATAAATTA
>JAGYOJ010000252.1 GCA_018399435.1 Actinomycetota bacterium
TGCCAAAACTAAAAGCTATTATATTTTTTTATTTTGATGCATTTTCAACTATTTTAATTTCTTCTGGGGTTAAGCCATAGAGTTCATAAACCATTTTGTCTATCTGTTCTTCGTATTCATTAACTTGATTTTTTTTTGTTTGATCTCCACAATATTTATCACTCATTACAATGGATAAAATTTTATCAACCAGCTCAACAAAGGGTTTTTGGGAATTAGATTGAATATATTTCAAGGGCAGTTTCTTTAAATGTATTCCTTTTATATATGGGAAAACATCTGGGTTTGTGATCATCTTTTTTTTAAAGTAGAAATTCATTAATATAGAATTTAGTAAAGCGAGAATATATTTTAGGCTAAGCTCATTACCACTTTTTGGGTATAAATTATAAATACTTTGGTCTGTATAAAATTGCTTATTATCATAAGTAGCTACTAATATATTTCCAGTTTTTCTCATAAGAATTTTTTCTGGTTGCAAATATACGCTTTCATCTGTATTGCTATGTAATTTATTGGTATCGAAATTAATAAATAATTCTGCAGGGCTTATTTCATACTTAGCTATATGTCTACCTTGCAAATATTTTTTGTACTGATTGCTGAGTTTTGAATCACTTAAAAAATTTTTTATGTAATTGGCCACAATTCCAACGTAAACATTTAAAAAATTATCAAGCATTACGGAGTTTGTCTCAATTTTAGAAATAATACCCGTTTCTTTAGCATTAGTTCTGATATTAATTACACCATCATTAATCTTCAACCATTTAGATGGATCAAATCTTAAAACCTTATCATATCTAGAAAAATCTAGGTCGTTCTTACGGATTACTATTGTTTCTTTTTTCTCTTCCGAATAAATTTTAGTAACGAATATAATAATAGAATCAGTAACTGCCTTGAAAACTTTGTTTCCAAAAGTAATAAATTTTTTAATACAAAAATTAGACAAGAGGTATTTTCTTATTTTGCTCAAATATTCATTTTGCAAAAATGTACTTGGGATTATATAAGTTAAGATTCCATTTTTTGACAATAATTTAGCACCTCTTTCTAGGAAAAGGGCAAAACTATTTATTTTATATTCAGCAGAGTTAGAATACAACTTTAGATATTGCTCAATTACTCCCTTGTTAAGATTTATTTTTTGTTTGCCCTTATAAGTAATATATGGCGGATTGGCAATCACTACATCAAACCCGCCTTTTTGTGAAAAAACTTCCGCAAAATACACCTCAAAATCAAATTCTTCATGCCCATTCGTAACTTCAAAAATCAACTTGTCAATCTTCTTTTTATATTCTTGCTTCTTACCTACATCTGTTTCACCAAAATAAATTGGTTTTAATTTTTCCAATTTATTAAATGCTTCTTGGTTAAAAAGATTCAATTCAACACTTAAAAGAGAGTTCCCGCATACAATCTTATAGTCCAAGTTTGGCAAAGGTTTAATATCTTTAATATCCTCTTCGTCTACAACAAGAGATAACCACAATCTAAGTTTTGCAATCTCGACCGCTCCCGGGTCTATGTCTACTCCATATAATGAATTCTCTATACATTCTCTCTTAAAATTATAATTGGTTCTCCCAGGGTCCTTTATATATTTCGATAGGATATTTCTAGTTCTAAGAATCTCAGCCATCATGCCAACCAGAAAAGCCCCACTCCCAACAGCAGGATCGCAAACTTTTACAAAAGCAAGCTTTTCATCAATTAGAGATACATTCTTTGGTATGTTGTTAGAAAATTCCAAGTTAATAGACTCAGAAGATTCCTTGTCTTCTCCAATTTTTTCTCCGATATTTATAAGTGATTCAATATCATCCCTAGAAACTTTACCCTTAAGTTCAGTTTCAAG
>JAGYOJ010000253.1 GCA_018399435.1 Actinomycetota bacterium
ATTTCTTAGCCTGCCTTAGGGAATTAGAAGACAATGTTTCCCTTAACCTTTTATCTTTAAGTAGGTTTCGCATAAAAGAAGCTAATATGGTTGGGCTTTTAGGGGGAAGAAGAATACCTGCGTGCCCTATAACTTCAGGAAGCGATGAAGTATTTGAAGCTATGACAGGAACCCCGCAGCTCATTGCCTCCAGGGGAGGCAGGCCGAAACCCTCAAATACGGAGGGGTATGCAAATACTTCAGCCTGGTTATATATCTGGGCCAGCTCCTTATCAGGTACCCTTCCCAAAAATAAAATGTCATCTTTGTAAAGGCTTTCTTCCCTTTTTTGAAAGGTTTGCTCGCTTTTCCAGCCAGTCCTTCCAATAATTACCAGCTGCATGTCAATATCTTTATCATTTCTAAGTAAATTATATGCTTCAATTAAAGTAATATAATTTTTTCTTGGCTCTATGGTACCAACAGATAAGATGTATTTTTTCTTGATATTATGCTTTTCTAAAATGTTTTTATCTATTTCTTCTTTTTTTAGCTTCCTAAATATTTTTTCTGCTGCAGGGTAAACCACCTTAATTTTATCCGGATCTATTTTAAAGAACTCTATTATGTCTGATTTGGTGCTTTTTGATATGGCAATTATATTTTTGGCCTTTCTGGCATTTAGTTTTACTTCTTTACTATATTTTTTTATAAACCATTCAAAATTAAATTCCGGAAACCGGATAAAGGATAGGTCATTTATAGTAAGAACTAAATTTTTGCTTAATATTGGCGGAATTAAAAAATCAGGAAAATGGATAACATCAGCTTTTATTCCTGCAAATTCATAAGGCGGAAACCTTAATTTATTCCAATACCTTTGCCTTTTTTCTGTAGTTTTAAATAATTTAAGCCTTATATTAGAATTGCTATGCTTCTTGTTTAAATTACTGGCTAAATTTAGGTAATCTTTGTTTAAATAATGGCCAAATAATAAATAACTATTATCTTTATCAATGCTAAAAAGATTATCTAAAAGATTGTAAATATAGCGGCCTGCCCCTATGTCCTGGCCATGATTTATGAGGGTGGATATGTCTATTCCTATTTTCATCTTATTCCTTTAAATTATCAATGAAATTATGCACTGAAGGCCTTTCATATTCTAACTTGGAATGCAGCATGCTTCTAACTTTATCAATTTCTATCCTAAATTTTGTATTCCTTATATTTTCTAAATAAAAGATAAACTCTTCATATCTTTTATTGCCAATTATTGAATATAGCCTTCTATAAGTCCTGGAGATATTGCTAATAGAGTAAACTGGCATATTTTCAACAAAATCAAAAAAGTTGGCTTCGCCCCAGCAGTATTTTAATATCCCTTCATCAAAAACCTTTCTTGCCATCTGTATATTAACTCTCTGGCTTTTTAAATATTTTCTGCTCCACCTGTAATTTTTTAATATCTTTCTGGCAATGGGCTTTAAATTTTTATCCTTTAAATTTTTCTTTTGTATGCCTATTTCAATATTTTTAACCCTTTCTAAATTATGCATTTCCGCATTTTTGTATAAAGTTTTTAAAAGATTAAGCTTTTCATAATAATAGCGTGTCTGGTAACCAGTTTCAGCGCTCCTGAAACTAAAAGCATATCTGTGATAGCATATTGCAGTGGGGCATGACCTAAATTTAAACCCATATAAATTTGCCCTGTAACAGAAATCTATGTCTTCATAAAACAAAAAGAATGTGGGGTCAATTTTTCCAACTACTTCTTCAGAAAAAGCCTTCCTTTTAATAAAAGCAGAAGTAAAAGAAACCCCAAAAATATTTTCTTCCAGATTATATTGGTCAAGG
>JAGYOJ010000254.1 GCA_018399435.1 Actinomycetota bacterium
ATTTTTAAAATATATTTCTGATTCCTTTAATGAATTGCATGAGAAGCTAATAAATGAAATAGAAATAGGCGCTGACCCTGAAGACATGGATGAATACAAGGCTGAAAATGTATTCTGGGTTCCTAAAAAAGCTAGATGGGAATATCTGCAAGATAATGCCAAAAAAGCTGAGATAGGGAATTTATTAGACAATGCGATGGAATTAATTGAAAAAGATAATTCTAGCTTAAAGGGAATACTTCCAAAAAATTATTCAAGGCCGCAGCTAAACAAGCAAAGGCTTGGGGAGCTGATAGACCTCATTGGAACCATAGGATTAATGGATAAAGAGCATAAAGAAAGGGATCTTCTTGGAAGGGTTTATGAATACTTTTTGGGCCAATTTGCAGATGCAGAAGGCAAAAAAGGCGGGCAATTTTATACTGCAAGATGCGTGGTAAAGCTTTTAGTTGAGATGATAGAGCCATATAAAGGCAGGGTATATGACCCGTGTTGTGGTTCAGGCGGCATGTTTGTGCAAAGTGAAAAATTTATTGAAAAACATCAGGGAAGGATAAGGGATATATCCATATATGGCCAGGAATCTAATAGGACTACATGGAGATTATGTAAAATGAATTTAGCCATAAGGGGTATTGACAGCAATATTAAATGGGGAGACAGCTTCCATAATGATAAGCATAAAGACCTAAAGGCAGACTATATATTAGCAAATCCACCATTTAATGATAGCGATTGGGGCGGTGAAAGATTGGCTGAAGATTCTAGATGGAAATATGGGATACCCCCTAAAGGCAATGCTAATTTTGCCTGGGTTCAGCATTTTATATACCATTTGGCCCCTACCGGGGTAGCCGGGTTTGTATTGGCTAATGGTTCCATGTCTTCTAATACTTCCAATGAAGGCAATATTAGGAAAAATATTATAGAAGCAGATCTTGTTGATTGCATGATTAGCTTGCCTGGCCAGCTATTTTATAATACCCAGATCCCGGTTTGCTTATGGTTTTTAACCAGGGATAAAAGAAACCATAAATTCAGGGATAGAAGCAGGCAGATTCTTTTCATAGATGCAAGGAAAATGGGAAGAATGATAGACAGGGCGCATAAGGAGCTTACCACTGAAGACATATCCAAAATAGCTGGTACTTACCATGCCTGGAGAAACAAGGAAGGGGATTATAAGGATGTTGCTGGCTTTTGCAAGTCAGCAGGCTTGGAGGAAGTAAAGAAAAATAATTATATTCTTACTCCTGGAAGGTACGTAGGATTTGAAGAAACAGAAGAAGATGAAGAAGAATTTGAAGAGAAGATGGAAGAATACACTGAAAAGTTAGGCCAATATTTTAAAGAATCTAAGGAATTAGAAGAAGAGATAAGAAAGAATTTAAAAAGCATCGGATATGATATTTAGGGAAACAGAAACAATTGAATTAAAAAAATCTTTGGCTAATTTAGACAATTCCCTTAAAACAGTTTGCGCTTTTTTAAACCATAAAGGCGGAGAAATATATTTTGGTATAGATAATGATGGCAATGTTATAGGCCAGCCTGCAACTGATAGGAACTTAAGTAAGGTATCCCAGAAAATAAGGGGAAAGATAAAGCCAGAAATAGTGCCAGAAATTGAAGAAGTAGAAATTGATAAAAAGCCTGTGATAAAGGTAATTGTAGAGAACCATAATGATTCTATCCATTATTGTAATGGTGTCGCTTACACAAGATGTGGAACAGAGACAGTTAAAATCCCACCAGATGAAATAGAAGAAAGAATAATTGAGAAACATAAGATAGACTGGGAAAGGCAGATATGTGGACAAGCAGATTTCAATG
>JAGYOJ010000255.1 GCA_018399435.1 Actinomycetota bacterium
TTACTTGTTAGGTAAAGATTTATAACATATTCCTTTATAATTATATTTTTAATATTTGAACCTAATTTAAAAAATAATAAAAATTTACTTCCCCTTAAAATTCGCCTCCACAATCTTTCTCAAATCTTGAGTTCCCTCACCCGATAAAGGTATATCATAACTAGTCTTATGGAAATTCAGGGTATTTAGCTTTTCAGGTAATCTCCTGTTCCTCCATTCTTTGAAGTATTCCGGTTTAACATCCAAGGCTTTAGCAATCTTTTTTATGTATTCATCCTTTGGGGAAGTACAGTTTTATTAATTATCTGATCCACAAAACCTTTAGTTGTCTCTGTTCTATCTGTTAATTGCTCATACGACCGTGACTTTTCTTCAATCAATTCTTTAAGAGCATGGCAAAGCCCTTGTTAGTATATTTTTCTTGGTTGTTTATGTTCATGCATACATTATAACCAAAATATTTTAATTTATGTAAAGAAATTATTGACTTATTTAAAATATCCGTTTGCAAAACCTTCAATGACAGTGTTGATGATTTGAAAAATGTTATTGAGATTATGAAAAAGAAAAACGGGGGAAATTAAATGTACATAGGCCATGACTATACACCAGCAGGTGTAATAGATGGAACATAAATTGCATGCCATAGGCTAAGCTTCGATGTGGATCTAAGCCTTGATGATAATACATTGAGACACAAGATTTATACGAGTATTTTTGCAAGGGGAAAAATTTACCCTTATGGCGGGGTTAGCCTGAAAACCTTTTTGGATGAATGCCTGCATAAAAAGTTATACCAATGGTAAACTTAAATTTTTGGCTGAGAAATATGGATTATAGACGAAAACCAGGGATATTGGAAAAGCAAATATACGTTTCTGCAATGGAGAAGCCTGACAAGGCTTATAGCGGAAATAATTACTAGCTTATATGGTTTTGATAAACAGTTTATTGTAGTAATGAATGAACCATGCATGTGGCTTCATGCTACTGAATATGCAGAATATATAAGAAATACTGGCATAGAGATTGCAAACTACAGGCTGGATTTGCCTATCGTTGCAGGAAATCAAGAATATAATCTAGCTGCCAGACAGGGGGATATATATAACTAAATAGGGCAGGCTTGCCTTGGTTATTTTGATTTTTATGGCGTGCATTTTTATTTTATATATGAGTGTCTATATTAAATATATAAGCAAGCCAATAGAAATATAATAGCTTATATGATGGCCTAAAATGCGGGCCAAAAGAGTATGATGGAAAAAACAACATCATTATTTTCTAAGCTTACTTTTTTGTTTTCTGCTGTTTGTTAGTATCCGCATATAAGTCCGGTTCCGGGCTCCAATAATATTTTATACTGGAAATTGAAATTTTCCTTCAGTAAAAATTTCAATAAGGGCTTCTACGGCTTCGGTACTAAATAATTAGGCTAAACTGTAAATTTTAGGTTATTTGATAATTCTTTTTGTAATTTAGTACAGTCTTTTATAAAAATAGAAGGATATGGTTTTATTGTTTTTATGCCTTTTTTTTCATATTTTTCCAGCTTTAGCGCATTTTGGTATAGAATGTTGCAATACTCCAGCTTCTTTTTAAGATTTGTTTCCCTTTCAAGATTATCCAGTGTATTCTTCATTAATTGGGCACAATGGGAGATAGTATCCTCTATTGCCTTTTCACATTCTTCACATAAACCACAAGGATTAATTTTAACTGTAAAGCTAAATCTGCCACAATTCTTACAGCGGGCCAAAAATGTTTCCCCTTAATA
>JAGYOJ010000256.1 GCA_018399435.1 Actinomycetota bacterium
TAACCGTATAATTTTAGTAGCAAGAAATTATCATCCCTATTTTCATCTATTTTATAAATAGAATTTTTTAAAGTTTCCTCATCTAAAATATTTTCCCTTATCATTATATCATTTAAATTCTGGCTATTTTCCGCATTTATTTTAATAGTATATAAAATTACAGCTATATCCTTCATAAGGCTTGGTATTTTTTTACCTACATTTACAGAATCTATAACCCTTGCCTCCGGCCTTAGCTGTTTATTTAAATTTTTCTTAAAATCTTCTGCCCCCATATAATCTTTAAGGAAAACATCTGCATATTCAGCAATGCTTTCCAGCCCCAGGGGGGCAGGATTTGAAAAGCTTATCCTTGGCTTTGGGTTAAACCCCTGGCTATAAATTACTTCAATGCCAGACCTTTTGATGGCGCGCATTATAAATCTAGTGATATCAAGATGGGACAAATATTTAAATTTGCTTTTTTTTATAAACTTAAATCTTATCTGATGCTTTTGCATAATCTTTTGCCTTTAGGTACTGCTTTTTAAAAAAATCTTTCTTTATGCCTATATCTATAATATCCCAGGGTAAAATCTCTTCCAAACCATAAGCCCTGGTATAAGAATCGATGGTTATCCCCTGAGATTTAAAAGCTGACTCCCAGATGCTATAGTCAAACATGTCAGTCCAGTTATCAAATTTTGCGCCCATTTTATATGCTTGTTCAATTACTTCTGAAATTCTATTATCGCCTCTGGAAAGGGCAGCCTCTATCCTGCTTCTCTCAGGATCCAGCCAGCTTATTTTTGCATATCTTTTTGGGGTATTTTTTAATATATATGAAAATTTCTCCTTTAAATTTTCCATGCTATCCTGGGCAGCCCATTGGAAAGGGGTAAAAGGTTTGGGGCATAAGGGGTTTATGCTTACATTTACTTTAAATCTCCGAAACTTTTTTTTGCTTAATTCTTCTCTTGCAATTGTAATAATTTTATTTATTAAATCTATTATTGCTTCTATGTCCCCCCTGCCTTCAAAGGGAAAGCCAATCATAAAATATAGTTTTACCTTTTCCCAGCCTTTCTTAAAAGCCAGCCTTGCACAATCTATCATGTCTTTTTCACTAATATTTTTGCCTATAATGTCCCTCATTTTCTGGCTTCCAGCTTCTGGAGCAAAGGTTAAGCCTGTTTTCCTTCCTGCTTGTATTGAATCTGCTATACCTAAACTAAAGCTGTCCAGCCTTAGAGAGGGAAGTGAAATTGAAATTCTATCCTTTTTTAGGTTGCCTGCCACCTCATTTACTACATCCTCTAAATTACTGTAATCTGATGATGACAATGACAAAAAAGAGATTTCATCATAACCAGTATTTTTAATGCCTTCTTCAGCGCTGCTTATAATGCTTTCCCTGCTTCTCATCCTAACTGGCCTATATATAAAGCCGGCTTGGCAGAACCTGCAGCCCCTGCTGCAGCCCCGCATAATCTCTATAGCAAACCTGTCATGGATTACTTTAATATTGGGGATAATGGGATTCTTTATGATTTCATGCGTGTTTATGTCTACATGTATCTTTTTAACTTTATCCCCGGGCTTTATATCTTTTATCCTTCCATCGCCAAAGTAGGTATACTCATATTTTTTAGGGACATATATTCCATCCAGTTTTGAAAGGCTGTCCAGAAACCTATTTTTATTTATATCTTTTTGCTGGTTAAAGTTTTCTTTAGTCTGTTTTTCTTCTTTAATCTTTTTTTCTTTTGCTTTTTCTGCCACTTTTTCACCTAACTGA
>JAGYOJ010000257.1 GCA_018399435.1 Actinomycetota bacterium
ATTGTCGAATTTCATTTTAACGCCTTTATATATATTTTATTTTTACAGTATTTTCACTATTTTCAATATGGGGAATAATTGGACTGATTACTGAAAATTATCCGCCTATTTTTCTGTATGCATCTTCAGAAGGAGCAACCTTTATTGCATTAAACCGTGCCCACAATGCGACAGGCTCAGTATATGCTGTTGTTGCCATATTTGCTTTGGCATTTTTATTCTACTCTAGTAGAAAAATAAAAATTATTTATGGAGCTGTTTTTCTCCTCAGCTTATTTGGCCTTATAATTTCTAAAAGCAGGGGTGGGCTGATAGCATTTGCCGCAGGAGCTTTGATAGTTATTTGGTTTTACTATGAATCCTTTTTAAAATTTATAATTACTTCTATGGCACTTGCGGTATTATCATTACCTATTATTTTTTTTACAGGATATCTTGACAGGCTTTTGGCACTCTTTGATGCAACAGAATGGGGTGTCAAGACCAGGGTTGTATTATGGGAAAGGGCCTGGGATTATTTTAAGAGCAGCCCAATTTTTGGCGTAGGGTTTGCAAGGTATAATGATGTTCCGGTAAATGAATATAGGCTAATAGGCTTAAAAGAAATAGCAGCTTTTTTTATGGGCCATAATTTTGATTATAGTTCAGGCCATGCCCATAATTCATACCTTCATTTTTTATCAGAGACAGGCATTATGGGGTTAGGCTTATTAATTTTATTTTGGCTATTATGTTTTTTAAAAATTAAAAAGGGGTATCACAAAACAAAAAAAATATTTACTAAGAAATTATTTCTATCTACACTTGGAAGTATTGCAACCTTGTTTGTGCTAGCCCTTACTGAAAACTATTTTTCAGCTACCACCATTATGATGCTTATGTCCATGGTTGTTTCTTTATCCATAGGTTTGTATTGGCAGGAGCAATATAGCGCGGAGAAGGTATAAATTATGGGTAAGAAACTATTGCCAGTAAATAGTGTAACTTTTAAAAAAAATATTTTTATATTCTTATTATTATATACCATAGTTATTTCTTACCTGCCAAATCCTACTAGCCAAAATATCCTAACCCTTTTTATTATTAACACATTGTCATTGATTATATTTGTATTATCAGCATTTAATATCAAATTTGGATTATACTTATTTATATTCTTTATGCCGCTTCTAGGCTCGCTTTCAAGAATAATTGGTATAGGCAATATATCTTTTATCCATTATCTTTTCCTTGCACTGTTTTTGGGCTTTTTTGTTTATTATAGCTCCAAAACGCAAAGCAAATGGTACTATAGTTATAGGGACGGAATTATATTAGATTCAGATATCAGTAAAGCAGCTATTTTATTTATACTTCTTTGTGTAATATCATTTTTAATAACTGTTTACCGCTATGGTAATTTCGTGCCTTTTATAACTAATAATTACCATAATCTTGATGTAAACATACAGGGCGTAAAATCTACCGAGTCTATATTCTGGACTATAGATTATTTTTTTAACTACATTGTTGGATTCGGGCTACTGCTAATAGTATTTAATGTAATAAAGAAAAATAAAGATATTTTTATTGCCATAGCTATATTAGTTATATCCACACTTGCTTCATCAGGATTTGTTTTTTACCAGTATTTTATTGATCCCCATTTGGGCAGTATTGATAGCTGGGTGAACTCCGGAAGGTATAATGCAACCTTTACAGACCCCAATGCCCTTGGCGCTTATGGAATTTTATTGTTT
>JAGYOJ010000258.1 GCA_018399435.1 Actinomycetota bacterium
ATCTTTTAAACTCTTCATCTAACTTAAGAAGGCTTACAGAACAGCCTTCCATATCAAGAGAAGTACAATAATTATTTACATATGTTTTAAAGACTTTTATATTTTTCCCCCTTAAAATTTTATGTGCAATACCTGATGCTATATATAATTCGCCTATTGGAGTTCCGCCAAGGCCATTAACCATTAAAGCAACTTCATCTCCACCTTGAAATGGCAAATCGCTAATAACGGCATCCATTAGGGTATGAATTATGTCACTGGCCTTCTGGTATTTTGTTCTTTTTCTGCCAGGTTCTCCATGGAGCCCCACTCCAATTTCTATTTCATCTTGGCCAAGGTCAAATGTAGGAGACCCCTTTTCCGGGGTAGTGCAAGGTTTTAGCGCAAAACCCATTGACCTAATATTTTCATTTACTTCCATAGCCAGATTTTTTAAAGTATCTAAATTTGCGCCTTCGTCAGATTTTGCCCCTACAATTTTATAGACAAAAATTGCCCCTGCAACTCCACGCCTGCCTGCTGTAAATGTACTGTCTTTTACTGCAACATCATCATTTATAATTACTGTTTCAGTGGTTGGCCCGCCTTCAAATTCAATAGCCTCTGTAGCCATTTCAAAGTTTGCCCTGTCTCCAGTGTAATTTTTTACTAAGAATAAGACGCCCCTGCCTTTATCAACCATTCTTGCAGAATCTACTATTGCATCCAAAGTAGGGGCTGCAAACACTGGGCCGGCACATGCTGCATCAAGCATGCCTTTTCCTACGTAAAATGCCTGGTCAGGCTCATGCCCGCTTCCGGAACCAGATATTATTCCAACCTTGTTAAGGTAAGGATCTTTTCTATAAACTATTCTTTTTTCAGGGATGAGGCCAATTGTATCAGGTCTTGATTCCCTCAGCCCTTCCAGCATTTCCTTTACTACATTTTCTGGATCATTAATTATTTTTTTCATAATATACCTTTATTATTTCAAATATTTAAAAGCTGCTTCAAACATTAAATAAATAACAACAGAACCGGGATCCTGCGTTCCTTTACTTCTATCGCCTAAATAAGAAGCGCGGCCTTTTTTGGCAGTAATATTTATGGTATTTTCTGAACCCTTTTTGGCTGCATTATAAGCATTTTGTATAATATTCAAAATGTTTTTTTCACCAGAGCTTACTGAATTTTTAACTGCTTCTACCGCTGGCTCCAAGGCATCAACCAGGGTCTTGTCTCCAACCTCGGTGTTGCCGCCTCTTCTTTTGATAACTTCTAAAGCCTGTTGAAGGCCTGATAGAATATCATTTGCATCTATGTCTTGTTTGTCGCCAAAGCTTTTTCCAACTTCCAAGAAGCCTGTACCCAGCATTGCCCCAGAAGTCCCGCCAATAGTATAAGCCAATGTTAGGCCTATCTTTTTTAGAGAATCACCAAGATTTAATTGGCCAAGATTAGGCATTTCCTTAAGTACAGCATTAAAGCCCCTTTTAACCCCTATGCCACAATCGGCATCTCCAATTTTTGAGTCAAGGTCAGTAAGCATTTTTTCGGCATCGATTAGCTTATTAGATAATGCTTCAACTACTCCCAACATAGTTTCTTTTTGTGAGGCCATTTTGCTCCCATATATCCAGTTTATAATTTTATAATTATATCAGATAAAGCACTTACGTAAAAACAATAATTCGATT
>JAGYOJ010000259.1 GCA_018399435.1 Actinomycetota bacterium
ACTGCTCATAATTATGGTAAAATATATATAGGTGAGGCAAAAATGGATAAAATATTTATATTAGAAAATATTGGGCCATACTTCTCAGAGGAGCTTGCATATTTTGGAATTCATACAAGAAGGCAATTAGAAAAATGCCTTTCTTCTAAAAAATGCATTAAAGATATGGAAAACAGCACCCATATTGAGCATAATATAGTTGACAATTGGGCCCATGATTTTAGAAAATATTAAAATATTATAATTTCCAGTTATAGCTTATTTTGATCCAGGGATAAACCTATGGTTCAATAACCCAATCAGAAAACATTATTAGTGTTGGAGTCTCTTTATTGACAGAGCCTTCTATTGTTTTTGTATTTATAAGTTCAGTTATAATTCCATCACCAATATTTACAAGCTTTAGCCTTCCAATAAAATCCATGCTGTAAACATCATAAACTATGTTTTTACTATCTGGAGACCAGCCCATATTTGTAATTTTACTGCTTGGCTCTGTAACCAAAGTTTTATCAAATTCTGCATTTTTATTAAAAATGTCTATTTTTGCATCCAAATAATCAGGATAGCATCCGCAATTTGTCATTATGGCTAATGCAAATTTCTGTCCATTGGTTTCCCAGGTAATATCGCTTACATATCCTTTTTGCTTGTCAATTATTTTTGTTTCGCCGCTTTCAAGATTAAACAGCCATAACCTGTGGGTTGATTTTGTGTAACATGGATTATCCATGTCGGTAGCATAATAATTCTTGTAAGCAACAAGCCTTTCTTCATCAGGTGAGAGGGAAAAGCAAGCATAGGAGTAGTCATTTGATTTAGGAAAGAATTCATTCCACTCTATTTTACTCCAGTCAAAATATTCAAATACATTTGAGAAATCCTTAACTTCGCCAGTAGCAAGTTCTCCTCTTATAAAATTGAACTTATTGCCATCATGGGAAATGGTGTAAAAGTATTCGCCGCTGTCAGAAAAATCAGAAAAACTTGTAAATAACTGCCGGTTATATGTATTTTCTAAAAGTGTTGTTTCCTCTCCGGTTTCAGTATTTTTAGCTATTAGGTTTGAATCAAGCAAAAAAGGGTTAAATTTAGCGCTTATGCCTGTATCTGCTCCCGTGCTTTCTTCTTTTTTAGTAGACATTGTATAAACTATATATTTATTTGCAGGGGAGGAAAGGGCTGATCCGGGAAATCTTTCTTCTGTGTAGGGGACTAGATCCTTGTCTTTATTATTATCGTAATCGGCTGTTAGGATAGTTTGGTTAGGCATGTCCCAGTTAAAAATTTTAAAGCCATGCATTTCAGCAACTGGATAATCTGGTGAGAAAATATAATAATAATTATCTAGTTTTTTTGAGGTTATATTGCTGGTGGGATAGTCTTTTAAGCCAATTATTTGATTATCATTTCCATCAGGTTTGATAATTCCACTATCTTGAAACTCAAAGAAGTTAAGGTAAAAACACTTTCCGCCTCCTGTCAAATGGGATGATAGGATATGGGCACTTAATTGGTAAAGGAGCCAATATTTTTAAGGTTCTGGCTCTTATTCTGCAATAATTTCTTCTCTTCTTTTATTTCTTTTTCTACTTCTTTTGTGTTTTGGCTCTGGTGTATCTATAGTTTCTTTGCCTTGGCTAGAACAGCCAATGCCTGGAAAAAACACCGAAATGCTT
>JAGYOJ010000026.1 GCA_018399435.1 Actinomycetota bacterium
ATTTATCATTATAAAATTAAAATGTCAACAACTAATTTCCCATAATCCCCAAAACCTAAATATTTTATATGTTAATTTCTAAATTTTCCGTATCTTCCTCTCCTGTGTCCTGTAAAATCTCAATTTCTTCTTCCTCCTCTTCCCTGTAACCGGGATAAACAAGCTCAATGCTTCTATACCTGTTCATTCCAGTGCCGGCAGGAATAGACTTTCCAAGAATTACATTTTCCTTTAAACCGTGCAAATAGTCAACTTTATTTTCAAGTGACGCATCTGTTAATACCCTAGTAGTTTCCTGGAAAGACGCTGCAGCTAAGAAACTTTTAGTTGCTAAAGAAGCCTTTGTAATCCCCATCAGTTTTTGCGAAGCAGTAGCCGGTTCCTTCCTGTCAGCAATTAATTTCTTATTTACCCTGTTAAACTCTAGCCTGTCAACTAATTGCCCGGGCAAGAACTCGCTATCACCAGGATTAATGATTATAACTTTTTTAAGCATTTGCCTTGCAATAATTTCTATATGTTTATCATTAATATCTACTCCCTGGGATTTATATACATTTTGTATTTCTTTTACAAGGTACTGCTCGCATTCTTTTGTTCCGCTTATCCGTAAAATATCATGCGGATTTTTAGGGCCTTCAGTTAACTGTTCGCCAATTTCAACTTCTTGGCCGCTGCCAACTCTTAATTTTGCCCTGGTAGGAACTTGGTAACCCTTTTCCTTCTGGCCATCTTTGCTTTTTATTGTTATTAACCTGAATCTAGAATCTATATCTTCAACTTCTACTTTGCCGCTAATTTCAGCTATATATGATTGCTCCTTTGGCTTCCTTGCCTCAAATAATTCAACTACCCTGGGCAAACCGCTAGTAATATCAATGCCCTCAAATGTTTTTTCATGTTTGTGGACATGGGTTTTCCTTTTAGCAGTCATTACTATCTTAGCAAATACTTCCCCGGATTCCACATTTATATTTTTGTTTAGGACCAGTATTTCTCCTTTTGGAATTATTACATCTACAATATCGCCTCTTTCCATCTGGACTTTAAATATAATTTTATGTGGAATATGTTCAATATTTATCTCCATTGTTTCTTTACCTTTTTCGGTAAAGTCGCTTTTCTTAAGCTTCAGCTCTTTTAATAATTCATCAGATAAAATTAATTTTCCTTTAACAGGTGACTTGATTTGCCTTTGTATAACTGTTGAAGCCACGCCTCCCGTATGGAAAGTACGCATGGTTAACTGGGTACCGGGCTCTCCAATTGACTGTGCAGCTATTATTCCAACCGCTTCTCCAATTTCTACAATATTGCCTGTAGCAAGGTCTCTTCCATAACATTTCTGGCAAACTCCTTCTTCACATTCACATGTGAGAGGAGAGCGTACCATTATACTTTCAATATTTGCATGTATTAATTTTCTCAAATGTTTATCTGTTATCTCTTCGCCAGCTTTAATAATATTTTTATCATTATTAGGATTATTTATATCTTCTAAGCAAATTCTTCCAACCACATTAGTATTAGGCTCGCCTTCCAATGTAAGCACATACAGGCCTATTCCGTCTTCTGTGCCGCAATCCTTCATTTTAATCATTGTATCCTGCGCAACATCAACAAGCCTCCTTGTAAGATAACCTGAGTCTGCAGTTCTTAAAGCGGTATCTGCCAAACCCTGCCTAGCTCCATGGGTGGATATAAAATACTCAAGGACAGTTAATCCTTCCCTAAAGTTTGATTTGATAGGCCTGTCAATTATATCGCCTCTAGCATTAGCAACTAAGCCACGCATTCCTGCTAATTGCCTAAGCTGTTTAATATTACCCCTTGCTCCAGAGGTTGCCATCATATAAACAGGATTAAACTTTTCAAAATTATCTTCCATTGCATCTGCGACTTTTTCATTAACCTGTGACCAGGCCTGTATAACTCTTTGATGCCTTTCAAATTCAGTAATCAAGCCCTGCTTATAATAATCCTCAATTTTTTCTATCTTCTCTTCCACCTTCTTAAGCAAATTTGCTTTCTGGGGCGGTACAGTAATATCATCTATTCCTATAGTTAAGCCTGATTTAGTAGAATATTTAAAACCCATTTTTTTAATACTATCTAAAATATTAGTTACAACTTCATTAGGATATTTTTGTATAACATCTGAAATAATAGCAATCAGGTCTTTTTTATCTATTTCTTTGTTTATATACTTGTAATCATCCGGAAATACACTATTAAACATTAGCTTTCCAACAGTTGTCTTTATTCTTTTCTCTCCTTTTTTAACCAGGATAGGATCATGTAAGGTTATAAAACCGTAATCATAATCAAGTAAAGCAGCTTTCTGGTCAGAATAAAATTTCTTAGCCTCCTTATCGCTAATTCTCTCAGATGTTAGGTAATAAATGCCTAAAACCATATCTTGTGTAGGCGTAACAATAGGCTCACCGCTTGAAGGCGAAAGCAAATTCTTTGAAGATAGCATTAACATAATAGCTTCTGTCCTAGCTTCATCTGATAAAGGCACATGCACTGCCATTTGGTCCCCATCAAAATCTGCATTAAATGGCGGACAGATTAAAGGATGTATTTGTATAGCTTTACCTTCAACAAGAATTGGCATAAAAGCCTGAATCCCTAATCTGTGAAGTGTTGGGGCTCTGTTTAGAAACACTGGGTGATTCTTAATTACATCCTCTAAAATATCCCAGACCTCATCTACGCCCTTATCAACCATAACTTTTGCATTTTTTATATTTTGTGCAAACCCTTCATCAACTAGCCTTTTCATGACAAATGGTTTAAATAGCTCTAAGGCTATTTCTTTTGGAAGGCCGCATTGTGTTATTTCCAAATTTGGATTAACCACTATTACAGAACGGCCAGAGTAATCGACTCTTTTGCCAAGAAGGTTCTGCCTGAACCTTCCCTGCTTGCCCTTCAGCATGTCGCTTAAAGATTTAAGTGGCCTATTGCCTGCTCCAAGGACTGCTCTTCCCCGTCTTCCATTGTCAAATAAAGCATCTACAGATTCCTGAAGCATTCTTTTTTCATTATTTATAATTATTTCCGGAGCACCTAATTCTAAAAGCTTCTTTAATCTATTATTTCTATTAATTACTCTTCTATATAAATCATTAAGGTCAGATGTAGCAAACCTGCCCCCGTCTAGTTGGACCATTGGCCTTAAGTCTGGCGGTATAACCGGCAAAATATCTAAAATCATATATTCCGGCTTATTTTCTGATTCAATAAAAGAAGATATAATTCTAAGCCTCTTTATAGCCCTGTTTCTCTTTTGCCCCTTAGAATTTTTTATAACCTCTTTTAGCTGCTCGGTTTCTTTTTCGCAATCTATCTTTTTAAGCAACTCTCTTATGGCTTCTGCGCCCATACCGCCATCAAAATAATCACTGTAAATTTCTTTCATCTTTTTAAACAGGGCTTCATCTGAAACCAACATCTTTAATTCCAGGTTAAAGAAGAAGGTATTGGCCCTGTCAATCATTTCTATTTCTTCCTTATATATTTCTTCTTCTTCTTCTAAAAGTTTTTCAGTTTCTTTCTTAATTTTCTTTATCTTGTTTTCAATGCCTTCAAGTGTTTCTATATTTTCGTCAACGTCTTTTATATCTTCTACTGTTTCTATTGTTTCATATTTTTCTTCGATTTCATCCCTGTTCCTATTAAGGTCTTCTATCCTTAATTCATGAAGTTCTTTAGCCTGCTCTATTGCTTCCTGATGTAGCTTTTTTATTTTATCCTTTTCTTTATCAATTCTTTCCTTGTCAATCTCTGTAATTATATATGAATCAAAATACAAAACTTTTTCTAAATCTTTAGGGCTAAGATCTAAAATATAGCCCATCCTGCTGGGTACACCTTTAAAAAACCATATATGAGAAACCGGGCAGGCAAGTTCAATATGGCCCATCCTTTCCCTTCTTACGCTAGACCTTGTAACCTCTACCCCGCATCTTTCACAGATTATGCCCTTAAACCGGACTCTCTTATACTTTCCGCAATAGCATTCCCAGTCTTTAGTAGGGCCAAAAATCCTTTCACAAAATAAGCCGTCTTTTTCAGGCTTCAGGGTTCTATAATTAATTGTTTCAGGTTTCTTAACTTCACCATTAGACCATGACCGGATCTTCTCGGATGAAGCAAGCCCGATTTTTATAGCATCAAAATTATTTACATCTATATTTATAGCCATCTATAGTTTCCTCCTAAAATTAAATTTATCCTTTTTTAACCTCTTCTTCTTTTTTCTCTTCTGAGCTAAAGTCAATGCCTAAGTCTTTTACTGTTTGCATTATTTCATCTTCTCCAGTAGAAACATCAACCTCTTTGCCTTCTTCTGAAATCACCTCTACGTCTAAAGTCAGGCTTTGCATTTCTTTTACCAGCACCTTAAATGACTCTGGTATTCCAGGCTTTTCAATATTCTCTCCCTTAACTATTGACTCATAGGTTTTAACACGCCCGACAACATCATCGGATTTGATAGTTAACATTTCCTGTAGGGCATATGCAGCGCCATATGCTTCTAATGCCCAAACTTCCATTTCACCAAATCTTTGTCCCCCAAACTGTGCCTTTCCACCCAGTGGCTGCTGGGTTACCAATGAATAAGGGCCAGTTGATCTAGCATGGATTTTATCATCAACAAGGTGCAATAATTTAAGGACATATGCATAACCTACAGTAATGCTATCAGATAATTTTTCTCCATTTCTTCCATCATAAAGAGCAGTTTTACCATTAGTCGGCAGACCAGCCTTTTTAAGAAGATTGGAAATTTTTTCTTCATTAGCGCCTTCAAAAATTGGCGTTGAGCAATAAATTGAACCGTCTTCAGATCTTTTAACGCCTTTTTCATCCCAGCCTTTTTTAGCGGCCCACCCTAGATGGGTCTCTAAAACCTGGCCTACATTCATTCTTGAAGGGACACCAAGAGGGTTAAAAATAATATCAATAGGCGTGCCGTCTTCAAGGTAAGGCATGTCTTCCTCCGGCAATATAACGGATATTACACCTTTATTGCCATGCCTTCCTGCTAATTTGTCCCCAATTGATATTTTCCTTTTCTTTGCAATAAAAACCCTTACCAGCTCATTAACGCCAGGCGGCAGGTCATCTCCTCTGTTCCTGGAAAATATCTGGACATCTATAACTTTCCCATACTCGCCATGGGGAACTTTTAAAGAGCTGTCTCTTACTTCTCTTGCTTTTTCTCCAAATATTGCCCTAAGCAATTTTTCTTCTGCTGTTAACTCTGTCTCTCCCTTAGGGGTTATCTTGCCAACTAGAATATCACCAGGCTTTACTTCTGCCCCTATTCTAATAATTCCCCTCTCATCTAAATCAGCCAAGACTTCTTCTCCTATATTGGGTATATCCCTAGTAATTTCTTCAGCCCCTAACTTGGTTTGCCTGGCCTCTAGTTCTTGTTTAGAGATATGGATAGAAGATAATACATCTTCTTTTACCAATTTCTCAGAAATTATTATTGCATCCTCATAGTTATATCCTTCCCAGGACATGAAAGCCAGAAGCAAGTTCCTGCCTAAAGCCAGGTCGCCATCTTTGGTAGAAGGACCGTCAGCAAGCACATCGCCCTTTTTTACCTTGTCGCCTTCCATTACCAGAGGTTTCTGGTTTATACAGGTCCCCTGGTTAGACCTTTGGAATTTATAAAGGAAGTAACTAACTATTTTGCCACCTTTATATTTTACTTTTATATGGTTTCCATCAATCTCCTGGATGACTCCATCATCTTGAGCAATTATTAATTGACCACTATCCCTTGCTACATTTGCCTCCATTCCAGTACCGACTAAAGGAGGGTCAGGATTTATTAATGGCACTGCTTGCCTCTGCATATTAGAGCCCATTAAAGCCCTATTTGCATCATCATGCTCTAAAAAGGGTATCAGCGAAGCAGCTGCGCTAAATAACTGTTTAGGGGAAATATCCATATAGTCAATTAATTCCGGCCCAACAGCTAGAACCTCTTCCGCTGACCTACAAAGCACCTTCTCCTCTTTAAAACTATTGCCATCTTTTAATTCTGCAGTAGCCTGAGCAATAACGAAATTTTCATCTACATCCGCAGAAAGATATTCAATATCATTGGTAACTTTTCCATCAACAACTTTCCTATAAGGGGTTTCTATAAAACCATAATCATTTAATCTAGCATAAGTAGCTAGTGAACCTATAAGCCCAATATTTGGGCCTTCAGGAGTTTCTATAGGGCACATTCTTCCATAATGGGAAGAATGGACATCCCTTACTTCAAAACCAGCCCTTTCCCTGCTTAGCCCACCTGGGCCTAAGGCTGATAATCTTCTTTTATGTGTTATTTCTGATAATGGATTTGTTTGGTCTAAAAATTGTGAAAGCTGCCCGCTTCCAAAAAATTCTTTTAAGCTTGCTACAAGCGGCCTTATATTTATCAATGATTTCGGAGTTATTGATTCTATATCCTGGGTAGTCATTCTTTCCTTTACTACCCTTTCCATCCTGGAAAGGCCGATTCTTACTTGATTTTGTATAAGTTCCCCAACATTTCTTATTCTCCTGTTTCCAAAATGGTCTATGTCATCAACTTCGCCTATTCCACTCATTAATTGTATAAAATATTTTATAATTAAAAATATATCTTTACTGTGCAGAATATATTTCTCTTCCGGGTCTATGCCCATCTTTATATCGATTTTTTTAAGCCTTGCCTCTATATTTTCTTCAAGTTCTTCCTCTAGCTTTTGATTTAATTTATAGCGGCCCACTTTCCCAAAATCATACCTCTTGGGATTAAAGAATAAACTGCTTATAAGGTTGGACGCGCTATCTACAGTAGGAGGTTCTCCTGGTCTTAATTTTTTATAAATTTCAATTAAGGCTTCCTCTTCTGTTTCAGTTGAATCCTTCTCCAATGTTTTCTTTATGCATTCTTCTTTATCATAAGGGCCAAATAAATTTAACAAGGTCTCATTATTGCCAAATCCTATGGATTTTAGAAAAATGCTTAACAAGAACTTTCTTTTTCTGTCTATCCTTACATAAGCCAAGCCCTTTTTATTAGTTTCAATTTCAATCCATGATCCCCTTGTAGGAATAACTTTGCACATGAAAAGTTCTTTTTCAGTCTTCTTATCAATATCTGTATCATAAAAAACGCCAGGGGACCTTACTAGCTGGGAAACAATTACCCTCTCTGTACCATTTACAATAAAAGTTCCCCTATCTGTCATCATGGGAAAATCCCCCATAAAAACTTCCTGTTCTTTTATCTCCCCGGTTTCTTTATTTATAAATCTAGCTATAACTCTAAGTGGTGCAGTATAGGACATATCCTGCTGCTTGCATTCATCAGCAGAAAATTCAATATCCCCAAAACTGTACCCAGCAAAATCTAGTGACATATTCTCAGTAAAATCTTCTATGGGAGAAATATCTTTTAAAACCGCTAACAAGCCTTCATTTTGAAACCATTCAAAAGACTTTCTTTGGATATCAAGAAGGTGCGGCATCTCCATTAGCTCAGCAATTTTACTAAAATTATATCTTTGGATTCTTTTATTATTTTGCATTAATTTAATCTCCCCTTTATATAAAATTCAATAGTATTAATTAGCTGCAATTAGGGTTTATTTCAATTACATAAGATAATTAATATTTAAATTATTTATTATTGCAGCATAACGGTCTGTAAAAACTGACAAACTAACATTTTACCAAAACAGGTAATAATGTCAACAATTTATATATTTACTTATGCTAAATAATATTTACTTTAATTCAACTTCAGCGCCAGCTTCTTCTAGTTTTTTCTTTAGCTCTTCTGCTTCTTCTTTTGTAAGCTTTTCTTTTACAATATTTGGAGCCTTATCTACTAACCCTTTTGCTTCCTTTAGGCCAAGGTCTGTAACGCTTCTAACAACTTTTATTACTTGGATCTTCTTTGCTCCAGCAGATTTTAGCTCAACATCAAATTCAGTTTTTTCCTCTTCTTCTGCACCGCCTGCAGCAGCCCCTGCTGCCGGTGCAGCTGCCATTGCCTGCGCACTTACTCCAAATTTTTCTTCTAATGCGCTTACTAGCTCAGAAAGTTCTAAAACGCTCATCTTTTCAATAGATTCTAATATATCCTCTATATTTGAACCTTTATCTTTTGTCTCCTTTTTTGCCATTTCCTTTTTTCCCTTCTCTTTATCTTCTACTTTTTTCGTAGTTTTTTTCTTGGTAGTTTTCTTCTTGGTATCCTTTGTAGCTTTTTTCTTTGTATCTTTGTTTTTAGTATCTTTTGTAGCTTCCGTATCTTTTTTCTTTGTTGTTTTCTTTTTTGTAGTTTTCTTCTTTTCTGCCATTTTATCCTCCCTAATTCTTATTTTTTTCCTTTTCTTCTTTAATAGCCTTCAAAACCATTGCTAAGTTTCTTGAAAGCCCGCCTAAAAGTAAAGTTAACTTTATAATAGGCGACTTAATTGCAACAGCTAAATTAGTAAGTAAAGTTTCCTTGTCCGGCAGGCTGGCAAGCTTTTCAACCATCCCTGCATCAATTAAATTATTATCCAAAATGCCAGCTTTAATATTTAATGTTCCACTATCTTCTGAAAATTTACTGACTATCTTGGCAACAGTTACGATTTCCTCTTTACTAAATACTACGCTTGTCGGCCCTTTAAATACGCCGCTTAGATCAATATCAGAAAAAACATTTTTAGCTGCTAATAAAGCAAGAGTATTTTTAAATATTCTTAAAGAAGCATTTGATTCTGCAAGCTTGTCCCTTATCAAAACAGAGTCATCTGCTGTAAGGCCTGAGTGATCAGTAAAAATTAATCCATCATTTTCTTCAAATATTTCTTTTACTGCTTTAACTTTTTCTTTTTTATCTTCTTTTACCACCATTACCCCCATCAATTGTTATAATTTAAAAAACAAATCGGCCCATAAATAGAAGGCCGATTAATGTTTTTAATATCATCCTCAGCAGGAAATTAAGTTGCTCTTGCAACACCCACTATCTATGGCTGCCTTTTTAATTTTAAGCTTAAAAACTATGCTACTTCTTCTACCTCCATAATTTTAGCCGGATCTATTTTAACAGAAGGGCCCATAGTTGCTGAAACGTAAACCCCTTTTATATATCTTCCTTTTGCGGAAGCTGGTTTTGCTTTAAGCAATGTATCCATTAATGCAGTATAATTTTCAAGCAATTTCTCAACACCAAAAGATGCCTTGCCCAATATGCAATGGACAACTCCATTTTTATCTGTCCTGTATTCAAGCTTGCCTCTTTTTGAATCTTTAACTGCCTTTCCTATATCAAAAGTTACAGTTCCAGATTTTGGATTAGGCATTAATTTACGCGGGCCTAAAATCCTTCCCAACTTCCCAACAACCTTCATCATATCAGGTGTAGCAATGCATACATCAAAATCTAGCCACCCTTTATTTATTTTTTCTGCCAGCTCTTCTCCGCCAACAAAATCAGCCCCAGCCTTTTCTGCTTCTTCAGCTTTATCCCCTTGGGCAAAAACTAAAACTTTAGGAACTTTCCCCGTGCCATTGGGGAGCACTATAGTGCCCCTGACTATCTGGTCAGCCTTTCTGGGGTTAACTCCCAAATTAATAGAAATATCTACAGTTTCATCAAATTTTGCATAATTATTTTCTGTAACCCATTTGATTGCCTCGCGCGGGGTTTTTGCTTTTTTATCTAAATTTTCAATCTTTGAATTGTACTTTTTTCCTCTTTTCAAAACTACCATCCTTTATAAAAACTATTTCTTGACTGTTACACCCATACTCCTAGCAGTGCCTTCTATTACCTTAACCGCGCTTTCAATTGTTCTAGCATTAAGGTCCTTTATTTTAACCTTTGCTATTTCTTCGAGCTGTTCTTTAGTAATTTCCCCAACTTTTTCCTTATTAGGCTCCCCAGACCCTTTCTCCAGATTTATTGCTTTTTTGATAAGTACTGAAGCTGGCGGAGTTTTGGTGATAAAGGTAAAACTTCTATCACTGTAAACAGTAAGTATTACAGGAATAATTGTTCCCTGATCCTTGGCTGTTTTTTCATTAAATGCTTTACAAAACTCCATAATATTTACGCCATGCTGGCCTAAAGCAGGCCCAACTGGCGGCGCCGGATTAGCTTGCCCTGCCGGTATTTGTAGTTTCACTTGTGCTTTTATCTTTTTTGCCATACTTTTACCTCAAATTAATATACAAACGTGTAATTATACACATATAAAATAATATTACAAATAAATTTAAATTTTTGAAACTTGACCAAAATCTAATTCAACAGGAGTCTGCCTGCCGAAAATTGAAACTAAAACCTTTAATTTGCCCTGATCTAGATTTATCTCATTTATAGTACCATCAAAATTGGCAAATGGCCCAGAAGTCACTTTTACTGGCTGGCCTACTTCAAAATCAGTCTTGGGCTTGGGTTTTTCTGAAACTTCCCTCTTCATTATCTTGTTAACTTCACTGTCGCTTAAAGGTGTTGGCTTATTTTCAGTCCCAACAAATCCAGTAACGCCAGGAGTATTTCTAACCACATACCATGAATCATCATCCAAATACATCTTAACTAATAGATACCCAGGGAAAACCCTTTTTGTAGTTACTTGTTTTTTCCCTTTTTGGATTTCCATAATATCTTCCTGGGGAATATATATATCAAATATCTTATCCTGCATATTCATTGATTCAATGCGGTGTTCTAGATTTACTTTTATTTTTTTCTCATAGCCTGCGTATGAGTTAATTACATACCATCTTGGTCTCATAAATTATCCCCGACTTTTAAATATTTATAAGCAGCGTAACAATTTGTTGGAATATAAAATCAAATAATCCAAGTAAAGCTGAAAAGAATATTATGGTTACAATAACCACAACAGTATATGTTAAAAGAGTTTTCCGTGAAGGCCAGGAAACTTTCTTTAATTCCCTAACAACATCTTTTACAAATTTTACAACCTTTTTTGGAATATTTTTAATAAACTGCTTCCAGTCCATCTTTTTTTTAGGAGGAGACTTGGGAACCTTCCGGTCCTTCATTGCCTGCTCCATCATTTTCTTCGGCTTATATTTCCTTGATACTTTTCTCTTTGCCATTATTCCTAATATATATTAATTAACAATATTTCCCTGGCAGGGCTGGAGGGACTCGAACCCCCAACACCCGGT
>JAGYOJ010000260.1 GCA_018399435.1 Actinomycetota bacterium
CCTACAGTATTGACGAAAATTTATGGGGGCGAAGCATAGAATGCGGGGTACTTGAAGACCCCTTTACAGAGCCTCCTGAAGATATCTACAAATGGACGGAAATAAAGAAAGGCAAGGAAGAGATTGAATATTTAGAGATAGGGTTTAATGAAGGCATCCCCGTGTCTTTAAATGGAAAAAAATTAAAGCCTTTAGAGATTATTAAAAGTATAGCAAATATTTGCGGAGCATTTGGAGTTGGGCGTACAGATATGGTAGAAAATAGGCTGATAGGAATAAAATCAAGGGAAATATATGAGTCGCCAGCAGCAGTAGTTTTAATAGAATCACATAGAGAGCTGGAAGCGCTAGTGCTTGACAGGGAGCTTACACATTTCAAGTATTTAATGGAGGAAAAACTATCAGAGCTTACCTATTATGGGTTATGGTTTACGCCGCTTAAAAGCTGTATTTCAAAGTTCATGGAAGAAAGCCAAAAATATGTAACGGGAACCATAAAGGTTAAGCTGGGCTATAAGAATTTTACAGTAGTGGGAAGGAAGTCCCCTAATTCAATGTATGATTTAGGCCTTGCAACTTATGATAAGGAGGATAAATTTGATCCTAAGCATTCTGAAAGCTTTATAAAATTATGGGGCTACCCTTATGAGCTCTTGGGAAGAAAAGGAAGGATAGATGAGTAAGATTTGGGAAGGAAGGATTCAAAAACCTACCGATAATCTTGTTGATGAATTTAGCTCTTCTCTAGAAATAGATAAAAAATTATATATTTATGATATTGTAGGAACAACTGGCCATCTTATGGGATTAAAAAAGGCAGGAATAATAGATAAAGGCCAGTTTAAAAAAATCATATCAGGCTTGGATGAAGTCAAGAAAAAAATAGAAAACCAGGCAATAAAGGGCTATGAGGATATACATAGCTTGATTGAATCAGAGCTTGTGGAAATGATAGGAGAAGTTGCAAAAAGGATACATGCAGGCAGGAGCAGAAATGACCAGATAGTTCTTGACGAGAGGCTTTTTTTAAAAGATTCAACAATAGATTTAATAGTTTCCCTTATAAGTTTAGAGAAAAGTTTATATAAACTGGCAAATAAAGAGTTGGACACAAAATTCATTGCTTACACCCATTTGCAACAAGCACAGCCAGTAATGGTATCCCATTATCTCATGTCTTTTTTTGAAAAATTTAAAAGGGATATTCAAAGCTTGAAAGATAATTTTGAAAATAATGATTATCTTCCACTGGGGGCCGCTGCATGTACTGGTACAGGCTATGATATAGATTATGATTATGTTTCTGAATTTTTGAAATTCAAAGATAAATGCAAAAACAGCATGGATACTGTTTCAGGCAGGGATTTCATGCTTGATTTCATATATTCATGTTCAAAAATAATGCTACATTTAAGTAGAATTTCAGAAGACATGATTATATACTCAAGCCAGGAATTTTCTTATATAGATATAGATGATTCATTTTGTACTGGGAGCAGCATAATGCCCCAGAAGAAAAACCCTGATGTTTTGGAGCTTATACGGGGTAAAAGCGCTACTGTAATTGGAAACCTTAATCAGCTATTTATTCTTTTAAAGGGGCTACCTTCCACTTATAATAGGGATCTCCAGGAAGATAAATCAATATTGTTTACAGCTTT
>JAGYOJ010000261.1 GCA_018399435.1 Actinomycetota bacterium
AAAGAAAGAAAAAAAGATTGGATTTTTCTCTAAATTATTTTCTAAATTTAGGGAATATTTTTAGAAAACCAGTAACAGTAAATTTTCCTAAGGAAAAAATAATAGTCCCTGAAGAAAGCAAAGGCATGGTTCATTTAAAATTAGATTTAGATAGCCTGGAAATAATTTGCGATGCTTGTGGGGATTGCCAATATGCCTGCCCCAAAAATTGCATAGAAGTTGTAAAAGGGATTGAAAAAAATAATAGGGAAAAAATTGAAAAATTTATAATTGATTTTGGCAAATGTATTTTTTGTGGAAATTGTGCTGAGTCATGTAAACTAAATGCAATTGAGATGTCTTACAGGTACCAATCTTCTGAATATGAAAGGGAAAGTTTGGTATTTGAAAAAAGAGACTTGATAAAACAAGGTGATTATAAAGTTAGAGAATTTTGGTCTAAGTAAATATGAATGTAGAAAATATTAAATACATGCAATATAGCTTTTTGTTTTTGACAATACTTAGCGCATTTTTTGCAGTTTTTGTTAAGGAAGATAAAAAAAGGTTAATATCTTTTTTCTTGTCTTCAATTTTTTTTATAATATTTACAATATTTCTTTTTTCAGGAGTTTTTGCAGCAATACTAGGGGCAATTCTATTATTTATGTTTATAATTTTTTATGGTTATGAAAGCCAAGAAATTTATTTTAGACAAGGTGAAAAAATTGAATATAATGGCTGGATTATGCCTAATAATACTCTGCTTTTTGCAGCTTTAGTAATTTGCTTGGGCCTAGGTTATGCTTTTTATGATTATACACTTGTTTTTTTTGAAACCTATAAACCTGTAGAGGTAATAACATTGATGGATTACAAAATAGTAGTAAACGAAATTTATAGTAACTATTTTATAATAATTGTTTTTATAGTGGCTGCTTTGTTAGTGTCTCTAATATGGTTTATATCCATTTTATCAAAAGAAAGGGAGGGAGAGGATAGTTGCAATTAACTTTTTTTATCTATGGCAGCTTCATAATGTTTTTATTATCCATTTTTGGCTTAATCTACTTAAAAGGGCTTGTAAAAGTTATAATTTGTCTCCAAATAATTATTTTCTCGGGCATTATAAATTTTTTAGGTTTTTCTTTTATTCTGTATCAAGGGTCTTTTTGGGATAAAAACTTTTTAATATTAAGCTTGGCAATCATTTATTTATTTCTCTTTTCTATTATTTTTTATGCTTATTATAAAACAAAAGATAATGAAATTTTTGTTTATTTTAAAAATTTAAAATTTTTTGAGATTGATAGAAGCGCTTGGTGGGGTGAAGATAGTTTATAATGGATTTTTTGAGCTATATTAACAAAAATGCAAATCCAGTATATATAATTTTCGCTATAGGATTTGCAATATTTATTGCATTGCTTTTTGGGCTGTCTAAAAGAAAAGGTTCAAAAATCTTTATTATTTTCATTTCTATAATTTCTATAATATCTGCTGGGATTATAAACATTTATTTATTTATTTTTAAAGGTGTCTTTTCGGGCTTTCTTATTAATTTTGGGATTTTAGAAGTTATATTAATTTCTTCATTTTTGTTTATAGCTTTAAATGTCTTAATATTTTTATTTCTTCTCGTACAACTTCACGCACAAGAGA
>JAGYOJ010000262.1 GCA_018399435.1 Actinomycetota bacterium
GATATTAAAGGCTTGAAAGGGCAAATATCTAAATGGGAAGAAAAAGTTAAAAATTTAAAACAGAAGGCAGAAAAAGCAACTGGCTCTACAAAAGAAAAATTGGAAGCATAAATTAAAGAGATACAATCAAAAATTGATGATTCTAAGGCGAAACTAGAAAAATTAAAAAGCCAGGGTGAAGATATTATAGACAAAGGAAAAGATATTTTAGGCAAGTTTTAATAATCAGGGATATAGAATTATACTACTGATTTTATTACAGAAGTGTAAAAATTATTCAATAAGATGAAAATATTATAATGTTTGCTGCAAAAGTATTTTGAGGTTAAGTTAAATTCACAAATAAGCTTTGCTTATAATACAAGGCCATATAATGAGCCAATAGCATGTTTGGGAGGATTTTAGTTGGTTTTATTGTTGAATATATTCCTTAAGCATTTTAAAGAAATGCTTTTAATGTATCATATTATAAGGCCTAATAATTCTATTATAAAACTAGTTAATTTTTTTCTTTAAATAATATAAAATATTTATATTATGTCGCATAATTTAACAGTAAGTTATGGAAAATATTGGCATAGTTACAGACACTACATCAGATATTCCTAAAGAATTATGCTCTAAGAACCAAATAGAGCTGATACCCCTATATGTTGGATATGACGGCAAGCTATTTCTTGACGGGATAGAGATAAACAGCGATAAGGTATATAAAAAACTTAAATCAGGCATAAAAGTAAATACCTCAGGACCTTCCATAGGTGATTTTATAAACCTTTATAAAAACCTTATAGAAATAAAAAAAAAGACATTAATTTATTCAATCCACCTTAGCTCAAAACTGTCTTCAACTTTTAATACAGCATACCAAGCTAGACAATTCTTTCCCCAGGCAAAAATAAAGGTAATTGACTCAAAAACTTCTGCAATAAACCTAGGCTTTATTGTTCTTGAAGCTGCAAGGGCCGCTAAGAGAAATGAAAGTCCTAAAAAAATTGATAGTCTTATTGATTTTATGATAAAAAATAATCTGCTTCTTGCTACTTTTGATAATTTTAAATACCTTTTTATGGGCGGTAGGGCTCCTTTTTTAAAAAAGTTTTTGTCTAAATCTATAATCTTTAAGCCAGTTTTAATGATAGGAAAGAATGGAAAGGTTAAACTGAAAAAGTTTGCAAGAAATAAAAAAAGTTCAATAGTTGAGCTTTACAAGCAGGTAAAAAAAGATAGGAATAAAAGAAAGAAAAAGATTGGGATTTTTTATGGCCAGGATATAGGGCCTGCCCTGGATTTAGAGGCAATGGTAAGAAATGACCCTAAGATAAAAATTGATGAGCTGATATTAACTGAGATGACTACAATTATGAGTGCCCATACCGGCCCTGATATATGGGGAATATCATCCTGCCCTGTGCCAGATGAATTGTAAAGCTTTCTAATTTTTATATAAAAGGCTTTATCAGAAAATAATTAATTAAGATTAGAATATAATCTCTAACACAATGATCATTTTTTAAAGGTTTATCCCAAGCTCCAAATAGTACTAAAATAGCTTTTATAAAAGCTAAGGATGCCAGTTTTTTACAATTATTTTTATTTCAATATTTTTTGTATTTGTCATTGTTATTACTC
>JAGYOJ010000263.1 GCA_018399435.1 Actinomycetota bacterium
AATAACCCCCAAAAACTAAACAATCCTAAAAATATATTAAGCTGTATAACTGTAAAATGGTTTTTGCCTGTATTTATGCCCCATATAGTATCAGGAATTTTTTTAAATAAAATATTTAAGAATATAAAATTGGTAAATGTTAGGGCTAAAATTAATATGCCTATTATAATTAGCCAATATTTAGTATATCTATTATAAAAAATTATAACTGATACAAAGAAAATTATCGCTAGAATAGAAGGAATGGTTATAAATAAAAGAGACCTTATCGCTATTCCTGCAATTATTATCCATAACAATCCTCCAATAATAGAACCCGCAGATCCTAAAATTATCCCTAATCTGGCATTTTTACTATCCATATCATAATCTAAATTAATTTGTAAATACCTTTAAATTATCTTCTAACCCTATAAAATCCAGAACCTGGATATATTTTTATCCCCTTGCTTTCAAGTTTGTCACAATATATATTTAAGCCAATAGAATCAGAAGCCATATGCCCGGTTATTATGCCCGCAATTTTATTATCTTTTATTTCTTTTATATTATCCAATGAATAATGCATGCCAATAATAGTATCTACCATTTTTTCCTTAAGGTAATAGAATATTTCTGAAGGGGGGTCAAGTCCTCCGGTCATATCTACCAAAAAATTATTAACATAATTATTTTTAAGCTCATTGTCTAATAAAAAAGGGCCATCCCCTTTTTTATCTGCCAGCTTGCATTCTTTTATATTAGAAATAATTTTAAATAAGTCTTGTAATTTTTTGCCTTTGTTTTTTGCAAGCAAATCTTCAAAATATTTTTGGGTTAAATTATCTATTGCAGTATGTATGCAAAATAAGGGAATATCGAGATATTCAGCAGCATTTTCAGCCCTTAGTAAATTCTTCTCCCTTGTCTCCATCAGACTTTCCCATTTTATTTTCTTGATCAAATTCTCAGCAGACTTCTTATCAACCCCATATTTTATCCAATTATGTTTTTGTATATCAGCAACTTCTGCCATCCTATATCCAGCTTCTGCCATGGGATGGTGGCTGATAACCGCATCAATTCCATAACCTTTATCTTTTAGCCTATCTATTAATAGAAGCTCTCCTACCCCTATATCAATTCCAATATAAACGCTTTTTATCTCTATGCCCCTGTAATTTATAATTTTACTGTCAGGAAAATAATCTATATCCTTGTCTTTGCCTCTAATATCAACTTCTTTTCCCATCTCTATTGCAAGACTATATATCTGGTTTAAGTTCATTTTTTTAATGTTTCCTTTATTATCTCTTCATATACAGGAGTCCTGTTTTTAAAGCTTTTAATATCTTTCTCCCAGCCTTTTATTTCGCGGCTATAATCTTTTAAATTAGCTTTAATGCTTTTTATGCTTGTGCCGCAGCCTGATACTTTTGCATTAATACAATTGTCAATATCTATGATATTGTAAAAATCAGTATCAAAATATTTAGAATATTTTTTTAACAGATTTAAATCCAACTCAAATAAATTCATATTATTATCTATACAATATTTTACTATTTCCCCCACTATATTATGTGAATTCCTAAAACTTTCACCCTTCTTAACAAGATAATCTGCAATGTCTGTAGCTTCTATAAAGCCTT
>JAGYOJ010000264.1 GCA_018399435.1 Actinomycetota bacterium
ATGGCTAGCAATACATTTGGGCATGTCTTTTCTAGCTACAAAAATCCCTGACAGTTTTTTTATTAAAAATTCATGGCTTTTTAAAACAGCCGGGTTTGAAGATTCTTGTTTATATGTAAAATTTTTTAAAATAAAGAAATGGAAAAAAATTATCCCTGACGGCGCAAGCATCTTTAAATCAGGGTTTCCCAAGAAAAACCTTGAAAGGACTGATTCTAAATACTTTAAAAAATTCTTGATAGAAACCCGGAGGGGAGAATTTGCCCATTGGCTGCAAATTATTCTAGTCCCTGTTTTTTTCTTGTGGAATTACTGGTGGGTAGGCATAATTATGGTTATTTATGCTTTTGCGGCTAATGTGCCCTGCATATTGCTCCAAAGGTATAATAGAATAAGGTTTACAAATTTAATAAAATTAAAAGATAAAAAAAATTAAAATAATTTGCTGATATTTGTTATTTCCAATCCCCCAGCTCTTCCCGTGCCTTCAAATAAAGTAATTCCATTTTTTCTCTTTAGCAAAATGTAAAGCTCAGCCTTTATTGACTCGTTAATCCGCCCGTCCATTTTGCCTAATTTTGGAGAATACAATTCCCCTGATTCTGAAGTCTTGGTTTTTATTTCTAAATAATGGCTTTTATCTTCTATTGCTATATGAAGGTTTTCTCCATCAAACTCAATATTTAAAATTTTAGCTTTAGAGTATGTAGTAAATTTATATAATTTTCCATCTAAAAGGAGCCCTGAAATTAAGCCTGTAAAATAATTGCCAAGCCAAGGAATTTTTGCTATTGAAAGTAAAAATGATGTATTTTCCTTAGAAAAATGATTTGACTGCATCCAAATCCAGCCTTCTGGAAAAGATGAACCCCAGTCTTTTTCTATATAACCCTTACCTCCGCTATAATCAATTTCCTTATTTTTAATACATAATTGGCCTTCAATTAAATGGCCCATGCTAACCACAGCATGGTAGCATTCCATGAATGGAAGGAAGCTATACCATCCCATTATGCCCGGAGATAATATTTTTTTGGGCCAGTTTATTAGATTTTTAAATCTGAGATTGCCATAAATTTGGCTATCATTATTTCTTAATTTTATTTTAAGATTATTTTTTGAAAACAGGTTATTTCCAATGCTTATATTAAAAACTTTTTTTGAAAACTTGAAATCATCAATATTAAATTTTATATTTTCTGCTTTACCTGTAGTACCATCCAATATTTGAATAAAAGCATGGGGATCATCTTTAGTTATTGAGACTCCGGGAATGATAGCATATGTATTTTCCAGATTCTTATCTACCAGTTTAAAATACCATCCCTCAAAATAATTTCTTTTCTTGCCTGCGCCTTGAAATATTTCAGGATTCCAGTATTTTTTTATAAAATAGAATGCCATATAAAATTTAAAATTAATTTTTATTTAAATTGATTTTAATAGCTTTTTTTCTAAATGAAAACTAGTTAATTATTTCCAAGCTTATCTGCCCAATTCTCTGGAAAATGGCTATGATATTTTTCTTTTTTCCACTTAAAAATATTGCTTATAAACGAAAGGCTTAAAGAGGGCAATCCAATAATTATCAAGTAAAGCCACCCAA
>JAGYOJ010000265.1 GCA_018399435.1 Actinomycetota bacterium
TCTTTAATTTTTACAATATTAAAAAATAAAGAATAGGTTAAAAATTCTTGGCATGAAGAAGCAAAAATTTGTATTATGAATATAATGGTATTGTAAGTATTTGGAAATGGACATAAACAGGAAATTAATATTAATTTTTATGAAATAGAAATTTTAAAAAGCATTAAAAGTTTTATTTAGTCCAGGCTTTCCCTGTTTCAATAAAAGCTTTAATATTTTCAGGCGGAGTTTCCTGGGGTAGGTCGCAGCCAGTGGCTAATATATAATTTGGATAATCTTTCATGTCTTCAAGCAAATTTTTAACTTCAATTTCTACTTCTTCTGGTGTTCCCCTTAACATAGTAGTTGAAGGATTGATATTTCCCATGATTATTTTATCTTTTGGAACCATTTCTGCAACTTTTTTAAGGTCAACCCCAACCTCTTCTGAGTCAAGGCTAATTGCGTCAATGCCTGAATCTAACATCTTTTCAATTAAATGCATCGTATTTCCACAGGTGTGATAAATTGTGTTAACACCGCTAAAGCGGATACTGTCAATTATATGTTTGATATATTGTACAGAGAATTCTTCAAATTGTTTAGGTCCCAGCATAACTGCTGTAGGCTCTAATATGCATATAACCTCTGTGCCTGCAGATATAAGGAGGCTTGCATATTCCCTGATTTTTTCAGTGACAAAATTGCAGAGGATATGAAGCTTATCTGGTTCTGAAGCAGAAGCCATTGCTGCGTCATCTGCCCCCATCATAAGTGCTGCAGTTGAGTAAGGCCCGGTTATGTATGAACCCCTAATTACTTCTTCTGGAAGGCCTACACTCATTAATTTCATTGTTTCTACATAACCCAGGACCCTGCTGTCATATGATATATTTATACCTTTTAATTTTTCTATTTCATTTAAAATAAATTGGCGCTTTGGTATAGTAGCAGAGTCTTCTTGAGGGAAAATAGTGTATCTTCCTAATGCATTTGCTTCTACAGAGAGGTCCATCAAGGGGAATATCATATCCGGCTTGAACTGGTTTACTAATTCTTTTATTACTTTGTAATGTTCGCCAAAATTTTGCTGGGCAAGTTTAATATTGCTTCCAATAAGCTCAACTCCAGGAAATCCAAGAAGCGGAACCACCAGCCTTTTCCCTTTATCATAATAATCATATACTTGTTTTACTAAATTTTCTTCTTTCATGTAATTTCCTATCTTTTAAATTACATCATTATATTAAAAAAAGTATAAAAAATATAGGAAGCGAATAAATGCAAAATACTTGATTGATAACTTATCTTAAATTTAACCTGTCTGCCATCTGGTTGATAGCAGCAATCTGATATTTAAAAAAAGCGGTGATATTTTTTAATTTTAACCACCGCTTTCTTTATTTAATTAGTAATTGTTTATATTTTCACAATTTTTTGCCTTGTTATTTTTAAAAGCTAATTTGATATAGCACATAATAGTTTTCCAGTTTAACATTAAATGGAAGACCACCATTGCTATAAGCAATATAGAACTCCAGTCATGCAGCAATCTTAAAGAGCCACGGGATGTTAGGCTAAAAATGCTAGCTGTAGACAACCCCGCTCTTGTCCCAGTGCC
>JAGYOJ010000266.1 GCA_018399435.1 Actinomycetota bacterium
TCAAATATAGGGACTTATCCAAATTATTAAAATAATTTCGTTTAGATTTTTATATGAGGCAACGATACGGTTTCATTTAGATTTTAAATAAAGCAATTCGGCCTGTTAACTTTGTCCAACAATATAATATAATTTTACCTGTATTAAATATATTATAAAGAAAATTCTTTAAAAATTAAATACAGCTGGGGGAGCTAGTTATAGCTGAGAGGATAGCTTTAGAGCTATTGACCCCATAACCTGAACTAGATAATACTAGCGTAGGGAAGCAAAAAACTGTAACTGCTAATCGCGCTAGGTTGGCAGTTTTTTTATTATGGGAGGTTCTTTTATGAATTACGAAGCAAAAGCATTAACAATTGCCGGGTCAGATTCTGGAGGAGGAGCAGGAATACAAGCAGACCTTAAAACATTCCAAGCTTTTAGTGTATATGGAATGTCAGCCATAACCTCTATAACTGCCCAGAATACTACAGAGGTAAGGTCAATATTTGATATAGACCCTAAAGTTGTAAAGGACCAAATAGAGGCAGTTCTTGAAGATATAGGAGCTGATGCCGTAAAGATTGGAATGCTTTCCAATGCCAAAATTATTAAAACAGTGGCTAGCTGCATAAATAAATATAATCTAAAGAAAGTAGTTTTAGATCCTGTTATGATTACCAAGACCGGAGCTCACCTTTTAAAACAGGCAGCTGAAAAAAGCCTTACTGGAATTCTGCCTCTGGCTATGCTTATAACGCCTAACTTATTTGAAGCTGAGAAAATATCTGGCATGGAAATAACAAATATTGACGGGGCAAAAAAAGCCGCACAAAAAATTTATAACCTGGGGATTAAAAATATATTAATAAAGGGAGGGCACCTTCCGGGCCATAAAGCTATCGATATATTATATGATGGCAAGGATTTTTATTATTTTGAATCAAAAAAAATTAATACTAAAAATACCCATGGCACTGGTTGCACCTACTCTTCAGCTATTGCGGCTTTGCTGGCAAAAGGCAGAGATATTATAGATGCTGTGCAGATTGCCAAAAATTACATATATAAAGCAATAAAAGAAGCGCCAGGCAATATAGGATCCGGCAGCGGCCCCCTTTACCATAATACTAGTCCATATAATGGTTAAAAATGAGAGATATATGTAAAAAACTTAGAAAAGATTCTGGATACATATGGGACAAAATAGCTAGCCATCCCTTCATGGTAGAGCTATGCAGGGGAAGCCTATCCATAGAGAGGTTTAACTTCTATCTGTGCCAGGATTACCATTATTTGGTTTCAGCCATTAAAAATTTCAATATAATTGCTTCTAAGGCTGATTCAATCGAAGATACTATAAATCTTATGGAGATCGGCCACCTGGCAGCAATAAGCGAATACCAAAACTACTTAAATCTTATAAAAAGGCTTAAATTAGATGTAAAAGAAATTTCAGCTTCCGAACCAATACCAATGGTTACCGCATATTCAAATTACTTAATTTCAGTGAGCAGCTTGAAGTCTTTCCCTGAGGCTGTAGTATCTGTATTACCCTGCTTTTGGTCTTATGGGGAGGCAATAAAAATGAACAAAGAAAAGCTAA
>JAGYOJ010000267.1 GCA_018399435.1 Actinomycetota bacterium
GAGTAAAGATTTCAAAAAGGCTACTGGGGATAAAGGAGTGAATAAAATGCAAAATGGATATAAGAGAAATTTTGAGCCTATTAAAATTTTAAGTGATTCTAAAGTGGAGCAAATACATTCTGCTACACTTCAAGTATTAGAGGATATTGGTTTTAAATATGGATCAGAGAAGGCGCTAAAAGTTTTAGAAAAGCGCGGATGTAATGTGGACTATGAAACAAAAATTGTAAAAATACCTTCTTATGTAGTAGAAGAATGCATAAGGTCTGCCCCATCTAGTTTTATGGTTAAATCCAGGGACCCTGAAAAAAATGTAAGGCTTGGGGCAAATACTGTTTATTTTATGAATTCTGCAGGGGCCAGGTTCTCAGATGTTAAAACAGGCAAAGTTACAATGCCTACAATTGAACAAAATAATGAAGCTGTAATAGTTTCAGATGCACTAGACTCAGTCCATGTTTTTCCCTCATATACCCCTTATTTTGAGATTGAGGGAGTTCCTCCAGTTATGTCATGCCCTGTTAGCTGTGCCCAGAGAATGAGGTACTCAACGAAACCTTCAAGAGGGGCCCAGCCAACTGATAGTTTTATATGGGAAACAAAAATAGCCCAAGCCGTAGATGCACAATTATTGGGCTGTGTTGAAGGAGCTGCTCCACTATCACTTTCTGAAGATGCTTGTAATGCAGCTTTTTATTATTTAGATGCTGGTTTTCCTATATACATTGCTTCAGGTTCTATCATGGGAGGTTCACATCCAGTAACAGTGGCTGGCGCTTCAGTGAGCCACAATGCAGAACTTTTAGCCATTATAGTTCTTCTCCAAAGCATTAGCCCAGGATGCGGGGTAATTGCAAATAATTTTGTTTCTGCAATGAATATGGCTACAGGAGACCTAAGCTTTGGCACTGCGGCAATTTCACTGCATCAAATGGCCTATAATCAAATTTGGCATGATGTTTATAATATTCCAATAAATAATACCGGCTCTGCTTTTTCAAACTCTAAAAAAATTGATTACCAGACTGCAGCAGAGAAGCTGCCCCTAGCAATGTGTTCAGCCCTATCTGGGGCTAATATGATTGTATTCCATGGCGGAGTTACAGGAGAGCTTGCTTATAACCCATTGCTTGCAGTAATAGATGATGATGTTGCTAAAAGTATTGGAAAAATTATAGAAGGTTTTGATGTAACTGATGAGACTATAGGCTTGGACCTTATTGCAGATGTAGGCTCTTCTGGCACATATTTAAGTGCGCAACAAACCAGAAAATTATGGAATAAGGAAGATTTTATGCCGGAGGTTTTTGATAAGTCTTCGTATCAGGAGTGGTGGGAAGGAGATAAGAAAACTGTTATTGAAAGAGCAAAAGAAAAAATGGATAGAATTCTTTCCGAACACAAGCCTGAGCCTTTAACCGAGAGCCAGGATAAAGAAATTGATAAAATATTAGATGAAGCTAGAAAATATTATAAGGATAAGGATCTTTTGTAATTAATAATTTATTTTTTACAAATTTAAGTTCACGATTATATTCAATTTTTAATTTTGTTTCTTTTTTGCCAAACCATTTGCTTTCACTAA
>JAGYOJ010000268.1 GCA_018399435.1 Actinomycetota bacterium
ATCCCTTTCTGCTATATAATTGCAAAACTGAAAAATAAGGATTTGACTAGACTAGGTGATAAGAATCCTGGCGGCTGGAACCTGGCATTTAACGTTTCAAAATTTTGGGGAGGTTTGGGTACGTTTTTAGATATCCTTAAGGGGTTTTTGCCATTTTTTTTAATTTTAAGATACACAGGCTCAAGCCTTGTAGCAATTATTGCAGGATGTGCAGTAATAGCTGGCCATGATTACTCTCCATTTTTAAAATTTTCAGGAGGAAAGGGCATTGCTTCATTGTTGGGATTGCTTTTGGCTATAAATCCTTTTTCAGTTCTGGCATTTGGGGTTGGCATAGTTTCAGCATTATTTATAGCAAAAAATATGATTTGGGGAGTTTTAAGCGGAATAATATTTTCTAGTGCTTTTATGGTTGTTTTTAATTCACCAATTTATATTTTATTTGGTATTTTGCTTTTTATAATTATGATACCTAAATATATTAACCATTCCATACCGCTAGAAAAAAATTTCCAATTTCGAAAAGAGGAAAAAGTAAAGGACTTATTTAAACCTAAAACTAGATAATTTTTACTTTTCTGTAACTTTTAAATCATCTTCTTCATTTATATCATATATCCTATTTTTCCAATATATTCCTGTTGAAAATTTACAATTATATGCTGATTTTAATGCTATAGTTATTAAATAAATGATAGATACGGGATGTAAAAATATGTCTAGGGTTCTTGTTTTAAACCTAATGGCATAGATAATCCTTATTATTAAAATAATAATAATTTGTAAGGATATTATATTTATAATTAGGGCTGGCCAGTTAAACAGAAAAGCTAAAGGCAAAAATACAAAAGGTGATAAAAATACTGCAGCTACTAATAAAACTGCTGTAAGAAAATTATACATATTATAGTCAAAAGCAGTAAATAGGACTTTTGAATATCCATCTACTACTTCATGTAAATTACTATACATCCTGCAGTATATGCTTTTATATCCATCAAATATCATAAACCTTTTTCCAATTTTTTTGACCTCCTTAGCAATTTTTATATCTTCCAGCACTTCACTCTTAACAGAACTATGCCCATCTATTTCTGTGTAAACTTTTTCCTTAAATAGCATAAATTGCCCTATAGCTGTACAGAATAGCGGATTTTTGCTTTTTGTAATAAGTCCTAATGGTAAAAAACATAAAATCATAAAATTTCCAAAAGGCACCATCATCCGCTCATGCAAAGAGACCATTATCTGATGGGCAAAAATAGAAGCAGCATCCAAATTATAATGGATAAGGCTTGCTAAAGCTGAAGATATAGAATTCTTAAAATGCAATGTATCAGCATCTGTAAAAAATAAATATTTGCCATGGGCATGCTTTGAAAGTTGTAAACATGCATAGTTTTTCCCAAACCATCCCTTTTTAAGAGGTTTTCCTTTTATGGCTTTTATCTCTTTATATTTTTTCTCAAAACTTTTAATAATTTTATAGGTTTGGTCTGAAGAGTTATCATCTAAAACAATTATTTCAATATTTTTATAATCTTGTTTTAACAATGATTTCAGGCATCTTTTAATT
>JAGYOJ010000269.1 GCA_018399435.1 Actinomycetota bacterium
TGGTGCAAGCTCTTCTACAAATCCAATAATCTCCATGCCGGCAGGGTCTTCACCAATTTGCTGCTCTATTGTATTAACAAGGCCTTCCATATCATAACCTTGTGGGCCTAAATACTTTGTCTCAATGTTAAAGGTATCCTCAGCTATTTCAAGGCCAACCCTGTGGTCAATAAAGTATGGCACCTCAACTACTGCACCTATCCAGTCATATACTGCTTTAGCAACAGACTCTCCAGCAGCCTCTGTTTCTTCTTCTTCTGTTTGCTCTCCAGCCTCTACTTCTTCTTCTGTTTGCTCTCCAGCCTCTACTTCTGTTTCTTCTTCTGCTTCTGCTTGTTCTGTTTCAGCTGCGCAACCAAATAGAGAAAATGTAGAAACTATTGAGACTATTAAAATTGTGATAATTAACCATAATATTGTTTTTTTCATTTTTGTTCCTTTAAAAAATAATAATTTTTATTACCTAAAAACTTAATTAAAAAATAATTCTTATAAAATGCCTCCCTTCTTATTATTTGTAATAGAGCAGTTACTCACCTCCTTTTAAAATATCATGAATATCCGGTCTTCATTATCTTGCTGAAGACCCATTTCCTTGCACTGCTAATAATTTTATAGTTATTTTTATTTTCTTCTGCCCACATTTCTAATAAAAGCGGTCCATGGAAATTAATTTTCTTTAATTCCTTAAAAATAGATACAAAATCTACATTTCCCTCCCCATAAGGAACCCTCCTAACTATTCCCTCAACTGTATCTTTAATATGTATTGCTACAATACGGCTTTTTCCTAACTCTATCTCTTTTAAAACATCTTGTTTCATAGCATTTAGGTTTCCAACATCAGGGTATAAATTTAGCCAAGGGGATTTTATCTTATTTACAAAATACAATATCTTGCTAACAGAATCTGCTGAAAATATATCAACATTTTCAATAGCTAAGATAATGCCCAGCTTTGATGCTATCTTTAAACTATTCCTTAAGTTATTTAAAAAAGTTTCTTTGCTTTTCTCTGTACTCAACTCATCCATTAATACATCATAACCAGCTACCTGTATAATTCTTATTCCAAGGAAAAATGCCAACCAAATCGCATCTTCCATTATTTCAATTCCTTTATTGCGCAATTCTTTATGAGAGCTTCCAAGTGGGTAATTTCTATGTGCACTTAAACACATAGAAATTATTGGTACCCCTGTTTCTTCCATTAATACTTTTAATTTATTTATTTTTATTTTGTCCCACTTTAATCTTTCCAGGCGGCCTTTAGATGCGTCAATTGAAATTTCCATATAACTATATCCTGCTTTACGCACCATTAATAATTTCTGCTGTAAATCCATATTGTCAGGAAGTGCTTTTTCATACAGCCCCATAAAAACTTTATTTTCCTTAAACCTGTTCATCTTTTAATCCAATAATATTTTTCCATAAAAAAATAAATACCTGTCTAATTTTTATATTTTCTGGCCATTCTATAAAAACTATTGTATTTTTATCATAAAAA
>JAGYOJ010000027.1 GCA_018399435.1 Actinomycetota bacterium
GATATAAAGCAGAAGATAAATTATTAAAATTAATTTATATATCCTAATAATTCTAAAAAGAATATCTGGCAGCCACCCTGTTTTCACAGCAACTGTTCTAAGGAAAAGCGCATGAATGGTAAGTGATTTTAAAAATGCCTTGGACACTTTAATGCATAAAAAGCCAATACCATTTTGAACATAATATACAGTGAAATTAGTGTCTCCCAGGAATTGGCTGTCATTATTTGCTCATTATATTTAATTAGAGTGTATAAAATTAATAAATGTTATTTGTTATAGCAGTGGACCATTTGCTTACAAAAGCAGCACCTCCTTTTAATTCATGTCTGGGCTGAAGAAATCTCCAATTTCTATTCCGGTAGCTATAAAATTATGCAGTAACAATCAATTGAAAATATTTATATTTTTTAATTATATGTTATCCGGCTTATCCATAAGCTCTAATGGATAATCTCCTATTTTTTCAACCTCAAACCCGTTTGCTTTGAATTTCTCATAGTTAAAATTGTTTAGCTCGTCACATGCTAATTTATGAAACTCATAAAAATTTGGCCACCATTCATATCCATCTCCAAGATTGTGACTCAGATAGGCATCAGCTATATCTTTACCCATTTGGGGGGCTACATAGAAAGCGCCCATAGCCAGCACATTGACATTATTTCCAGTAATTGCCCGTAAAGCAGCTGGAACACTCTCAACAACGCCTGCGAAAACTCCTGGACATTTGCTGGCCGCAATATGGATTCCCATCCCGGTTCCGCAAAACAATAAAGCCCTCTCAAATTCACCTTCTGAGATTTTCGCACCAGCCTTCAGTCCGATTCGATGAAACATCTCCGGATCTTTTTCATCTTCAGACTTAACACCAATATCTGTTACAGTCCAACCCTTTTTTTTAAGATGTTCTGCCACGGCTTCTTTCAGTGGAAAGCCAGCAAAATCCGCGGCAACCAAAATCTGTTTGTCTTTTACGGTTTTCATATGATGCTCCTTTTAACTCATAGTGATTATTATTCTATCTGTAATGACAACTGCTTATTTTTAAGATAAAAACATCATATTACATCACATAATACAATTCAATCAGTTCGCAAAAGAGATATTTTTAAACTTAGGCCAGTTGCCCAAGGAGATTAAATAGCAACTAATACTATCAATATATTAAAAGATGTCTTTGATTAATTATATGCTATATAAATTTTCTTTGGAATTCTTGTGTTTGGTTCTTCTATATACAAAATAAAATGGCAAACAAGAGAATTACAAAAGATTTATAATGTAGCAAGCAGCTGGTCAAAGAGGGACCAAATAAGTAATTAGCAAGATATAAATAATTAAATAAAGTATTATAAAAATATTGTAGTAGCACCAGGTTTTAAAATTGCGAACCAAATCATGAAGGAATTGCATAATTTAAAATTTTTATATTAATTTATTTTCTCTCTAAATGAAATGAATATATTAAAAAAACTCTAAAGTGGATAATTTATTATTTACAGAATTTACTCCATAAAAATAATTCCTGATAAAATAAAAATAATATCTTTGCACTCATCAATTTGAAAAAGTAACTGAAATAATTGGCAAACGGCTTTTAATCAAGGTATACTTATTCAATATATTAAACATTCGCTTTTAAAATAAGATTTTAAGGCTTATATAGGGATTAGTAGCTCACATTAAACAAAGATAGAACCTTATTAAGTTTAAACAAAGATATTTTATATCTTATGGAAATAATTTGGCTAGATTAAAAATAATTGAACTGTTTATACACTATTAAAAGTAGATGGAGGTTAAATTTGAAGACTATTGATTTATCAAAAAAAATTGCAGTAGTAACTGGAGGGTCAGGTCAGTTAGGCCGTACTATTTGTAAAAATCTTGCAGAATGTGGAGCAGATGTTGCTATAGGTTATTATATCCAGAGAGATTTAGCAGAAAAAATAAAATTAGAAGTGGAAAAAGAATTTGGAGTTAATGCTATAGTGCTGAGAGTTGATGTTACTAGTCTTAATTCTATAATAGAAATGAAAGAAATAGTTATAAATAAGCTAGGGGTTGCTGATATTATTATTAATAATGCAGTAATTCAACTAAAAGAATGGAAAGATGTATTGAATGAAGACACAAAGAGTTACGAAAGCCAATTCAAGTCTTCAGTTTTACAAAATGTTTTTATGGCCAAAGCCTTTGTACCCGATATGATAAAGAAAAATTATGGTAGGATAATTGGTATGAATACTGAATGTTCAATGCAGGCTTTTCCTACTCAATCTGCATATGTATCGGGAAAGCGTGGAATGGATGGAGTTTTAAGAGTGCTGGCAAGGGAAGTAGGAAAATATAATATAACAGTCAATCAAGTTGCACCAGGGTGGACTATTAGTGATAACTGTCGGGTAACAGATGGTACAGAATCAAATATCAACCAGGATTTCCCATATATTAATAGAGTCCCCATGTCAAGGCGTGCTACAGATGAAGACATAGCTAATGCTGTCTGTTTTCTAGCTTCTGATCTTGCTAGCTTCATAACAGGAGTATATTTACCTGTGACTGGTGGGAATGTAATGCCTTGCATATAGCAATTTCAGTTGAGTCTATAATATAAACTAGTAATAAATTAAGCTCATAAGATAAAAAAAAGAAAAGATGAAAGTTTCATCAGGAGCTTTATTTATAAGATACTTATCTTAATGCAAAGCGCTGTGTTATTAGAGCGAGTCACCCCTTTTTTTAGTTGAGGCCGTTCTTTTATTGGCATCGTATGGTAGCCCCAAATATTGGAATATCGAACCAGATTATTATGGATATGTTAAAAATAAAGAAAAATTTTAATAAAAATAGAGAAAATTAATCCAGTATTTTTTTAATTTCTTTAACAAGATAATTAGCATTCTTAATTGCTTCTGTTGCTTCTTTTGATGAAATTAGCCCTGCTACATCATAAACAGTTCTATTTCTCTTTCTTCTCATCGTATCAAAGATATCTATTATATTAGAAAATTTATCGCCTAAAGCAATTCCTGCAAATTCAATTATAGTAGCATGGTGCCCAATCCCTGCGGGCCTAAACCCTTTCGAAAACATTAATGCTTTTGAAGCTTGAAGCATAGCATTATATGCAATATTAAATGCCCAGTCCTGGTTTTCTTTAAGTATTTTTTCAGCAGTCTTTAAATCTCTTTTTGATAAAGCTAGACAATCAGAAATCTGTTTATTAGAAAATTTTCCAGGTCTTATTCTTCTACTATTTTCTAGTTCTGAATAATCTATCATCCTTATTTCCAATAATTAAAATTATAGGTTCTTCTAATACAGTCCTTATAAAGTTATCGTTATTATTAATCCTTTTCTCCATTTCTTCTCTGGTATATACTGAATAATTAATTATTCTGTTAATTTTTTTCTCTATTTTTTTTATTGCTTTATTTATATTTAAATCAGGTATATTACCAATTATCATCAGATCTATATCGCTTTGGGAGGTTTCCTCACCACTAGCAAATGAGCCATAAATAAAAACAAGCTCAATATTTTCTTTTTTCTCAAGCTCTTTTTTTATTATATCCGAGAGTCCTGTTGTTTTAATAAAGATATTTCTTAATTCCTTATACAATGGAAATCTCTTATCTAAAATATATCTTTTCTGGTTACCTTCAACTGATGGTGTAAGAAGATTAATTTTTTCAAGTTTAGCAAGTTCTTTTTGGATATTACTTACTGGCCTGTTAAGTATTTTTTCTAGCTGTCTGATATAGTATCCTTCCTCAGGATGCATGAAGAAGTGTGAAAGAATGTCAATTCTTACCTTAGAAGAAAAAAGTGTTTTTAATATAGTGTTAACCTTTTCCATAAAAATATTTTGTTCTAATTATTAGAACAATTGTAATTAATATTAGAACAGAAGTCAAATATTTTTATAGAAACTGGTAGCGCATAGGGGGATCGAACCCCTGTTTCAGCCGTGAGAGGGCTGTGTCCTAGGCCACTAGACGAATGCGCCACAATAAAGAATTTTAGCTATTATATATTATTTTGTAAATACCTAATAAAATTTCTAATTATTGATATTTATTTGGAATATTGAACATAAATGTACTATAATTTTTAAAGTTATCATATATAATAATTATAATCATGGCTAAAGAAGATAATTGCATTGAAAGTCCTAAAGAAATTATAGAAGCTCTATCCAAAATTGGGGAAGCCATTACTTCTGACAGGTACCTCGAAGATATACTTAAGTTAATAGTTACAGTAACCGCAGAAGTTATGGGATCCAAGTTATGCTCTATAATGCTTTTAGACCAAAAGAAAAAAGAACTGACTATAAAAGCAACCCAAAGCATCAGCAAAGAATACATTAATAAGAATCCATTAAAATTAGGGGAAGGCATTGCAGGAAAAGTTGCCTTAGAAAACAAGGCAATGGTTGTAAAGAATATTCTAGAAAGTGATACTTACAAGAACAAAGAAATAGCGAGAAAAGAAAATCTTTCATCCCTTTTATGTGTCCCTTTGCATGTTAAGGGCAAGGTTATAGGAGTAATTAATTCATATACATCAAAACCCCATGATTTTAGCGATTATGAAATGAGCATACTGGAGACTGTTGCAGACCAGGCAGCAATAGTTATAGAAAATTACAGGTTGGTAGTTGAGACAAAAGTTATTAAAGAGGAGCTTGAGACCAGGAAAATAGTAGAAAGAGCCAAAGGTATTTTAATGAAAGAATATGACCTTTCAGAAAATGATGCTTTTAAAAAGATCCAAAAATTTTCTATGAATAAAAGGAAATCTATGAGAGAAGTATCTGATGCTATAATAATGTCATATGAAATGAAAAAAGATTAAACAGGGAGGTAAAATTGCCACTAGTACCAATGAAACAAATCCTAGAAGAGGCTATAAAGGGTAATTATGGTGTAGGAGCATATAATGTTAATAATATGGAGCAAATTCAGGGAATAATGCGTGCTGCAAAGGAAACAAGCTCCCCCCTTATAATTCAAGCTTCAAGGGGTGCCTTAAAATATACCAATATGGTATACATAAAGCATATGGCTGCAGCAGCTGTTGAAGATAATCCAGAAATTCCAATAGCCTTGCACCTAGACCATGGAAATAGCCTAGAAACCTGCAAACAGGCCATTGGCCTAGGTTTTACCTCAGTTATGATAGACGGCTCCTTAAAAGAGGATTCAAAAACTCCCACAACTTATGAAGAAAATGTTGAGGTGACCAAGAAAGTAGTAGATTATGCTCATGAATATGGGGTGACTGTTGAAGGAGAACTTGGGACTCTTGGAGGAATTGAAGACGGCGTGGGTTCTGGAAAAGTAAAGTTAACTGATCCAGATGAAGCAGTAAAATTTGTAAAAGATACAGGTGTAGACGCCCTGGCTCTTGCAATTGGAACAAGCCACGGAGCATATAAATTTAAAGCAGAACCAAAGCTAGCTTTAAATATTGTTAGCCAAGTGTCACAAAGGCTTGGAGACTTTCCGCTGGTAATGCATGGCTCTTCATCTGTACCCCAGGACTTAATTGCAATTATTAATAAATACGGCGGTAGCTTACAAAAAACTATGGGGGTCCCAATAAAGTCAATACAGGAGGCAATAAAAAGAGGAATAAGGAAAATAAATGTTGACACAGATGGAAGGCTTGCAATGACCGGAGCAGTAAGGAAAGTTCTTTCAGAAAAACCAGATGTATTTGATCCCAGGAAATATTTTGGAGCTGCAAGGGAAGCCGTATACAACGTTATAAAAGGAAAAATGCAAGCTTTTGGTACTGCAGGGCATGCATCTGATTACATCCCAAAGAATTTAGAAGATATGAAAAAATATTATATCTAGGACGTATTATGAAAAATATAGCAATACTAACAGGGGGAGGAGACTCTTCTGCTATTAATGATTTTTTAAAAACACTTGTAATACTGCTTAATAAAAATAGCTTTAATGCTATAGGGGTAAAGGAAGCTTATAAAGGATTAATTGAAGGCAGCTTTACAGACTTAAAACCAGAAGACATGCTAGATATCTCCTGCACTGGCGGTACTATACTTGGGACATCAAGGACCAATCCAGAAAAAATACCTGGGGCATATAAAAAGATAGAAAAAAACATAGAATCTAAAAAAATAGATGTTCTTATAGCAGCAGGGGGAAATGATACCTTATCTGTTGCTAAGAGGCTTTCAGAGAAAAACATAAATATTATAGGCATACCCCAAACTATTGATAATGACCTGTGTTGTACTGACTATAGCATTGGCTTTATTACAGCAGTATCAAATATTGTAAAGGCAATTAAAATGATACTATCATCTAATGTAAGCCATAGAAAAGAAATGATAGTAGAAGTTATGGGCCGGGATAGCGGCTTTCTTGCAGTAAGAAGCGGGCTTGTCCTTGGCGCTGACGCAGTGCTTATACCAGAATTCAAGGTAGACCTGGAAAGGATATGCAGTATTATAAAAGCTAGAAGAAAAAAGGGTAGAAAACATGGCCTTTTTATAATATCAGAAGGAATAAAGATAGCTGAAGCAGAACTTATCCAGGATGAAGTTGACGTATTTGGGAATATAAAGCTTGGAGGCATTAGTTATGGCTTAGCTGATTTAATTAATAAAAAGACAGGCATAAAGCCAAGAGTAAATGTATTAGGTTATATTCAAAGAGGCGGAGAGGCTGACCCTTATGATGTATACCTTTCAAATATATTTGCAAAAGGTGCACTAAAAGGCATATTAGAATCCGATTTTGGCAAAATGGTTGCAGTGGTATCTGAAAGGCCAAAGCCAGTACCATTAAAGGATGCGGTTGCAAAAGTTAAACTTGTAGACAAAGATACTTACGAATTTGTAAATAATATTGGAAATGTATATAATTAGTTATTGACAATTGCAGAATACCTGCTATTATTTCTAAAAAATTAAATATATTACTATTTGTGCAATGAAGTGCAAATAGGCCGGAGGTAAAGTAGCCTTCTTAAAACAGAGATGTTTTAAGGGGGTTTTTTGTTTTTATAAGGTTTGGTGAGCTAAATGCAATATATTATTAAAGAAAATACAAGAAAAGAAGAATTTATGAAAACCAGAATTCCATCTGGTTGTGCAGTATTTGGGATATTTAACAATAAAGGAAAAAGGTTTAATGGTATTCCAGTTATGGAAGGCATTGAAATGATGCATGACAGGTCTAATGGTTTAGGTGGCGGTTTTGCAGCTTATGGTATTTATCCTGAGTTAAAAGAAGAATGGGCTTTTCATTTAATATTTGAAGATTCAATTGCTAAAAAACAAACTGAAGATTTATTAGGGGATAATTTTGAGATTGTTTATTCTGAAAAGATACCTGTAAACAATAAAATAAAAGTGCAAAGCCCCCCGCTTCTATATAGGTATTTTTTAAGGCTTAAGAGCAATTTAGAAAAATCAGAAAATAATTATATAGTGAATTTTGTAATGAATGTTAATAGCAATGTTAGGGGCTCTTATATAATATCAAGTGGTAAAAATATGGGTATATTTAAAGGAGTTGGCTACCCAGAAGACATAGGCCAGTTTTTTAGAATAGATGAGTATAAAGGCTACCTTTGGACAGCACATGGCAGATTTCCAACAAATAGTGTTGGGTGGTGGGGCGGAGCCCATCCATTTGGCCTGTTAAATTGGTCTGTTGTCCATAATGGGGAAATATCTTCATACGGGACAAATAAAAGGTTTGTAAGTGATTTTGGCTATAAATGCAGCCTTTCAACCGATACTGAGGTTATTGCCTATTTATTTGATTTGCTCATAAGAAAGCAAAAAATAGATTTAAGGCTTGCACATCTAATACTTTCTTCTCCAATATGGGAAGAAATTGAAAGGATGCCAGAAGATTTAAGGGAACTTGCAAGAAATTTCAGGATGCTTTATGGGAGCAGTTTATTAAATGGCCCATTTAATATTATAGTCGGGCATAATGACTTTATGTATGCTTTAAATGACAGAATTAAATTAAGGCCAATGGTTGCAGCAAAAAAGAACAATTTTTTATACATCTCTAGTGAGGAAGCGGCTATTAGAAAAGTATGCAGGTGCCCTGATTTGCTTTGGCACCCAAATGGCGGCGAACCTGTATTTGAAATATTAGATAAAAGTAATTTAAAAGAAAAACCAAAAAGAGATTTAGCGGCTTTGAGTTGAGAATTATTAAGAGGAAAGGCTTAGATGGCATTAAATTTAAATCAATCAGAATTTGAAATAGAAAGAGATGAGCAAAAATGTATATCTTGCCAGGTTTGTGTTAGGCAATGCTCTAATGATGTCCATGAATATGACAGCGACCAGGATTTAATATATAGCAATAATTTAAAATGTGTCGGCTGCCAAAGGTGTGAAACCCTTTGTCCTACAGGCGCAATAAAAATAAAGCAAAGGCAACAAGAATTCAGGCAAAATTATAATTGGAGCCCAAGCCATTTGAGAAATATATATAAGCAGGCAGATTCTGGAGGCGTGTTATTGACAGGAATGGGCGCTGATAAGAAGTATCCAATTTACTGGGACCATATATTGTTTAATGCAGCCCAGGTGACCAACCCTTCTATTGATCCTTTAAGGGAACCAATGGAAATAAAAACTTTTATAGGTAGCAAGGCTTCTAAGTTAGATTATAAAATTAGTGTAAGCAAGTCAGGAAAGTTAAAGGCAAAGCTTAAAAGCAAGACGCCTCCACAGCTTGAGCTTTCAACGCCTATAATGTTTTCTGCAATGTCTTTTGGCTCTATAAGCTATAATGCATGTAAATCCCTTGCAACTGCTGCATCAAAATTTGGCAACTTATACAATACTGGTGAAGGCGGTTTGCATAAGGATTTAGAAGAATATGCAAATAATACTATAGTGCAGGTAGCATCAGGAAGGTTTGGAGTTGATATTGACTATCTCAATAGAGCAGCTGCTATTGAAATCAAAATAGGCCAGGGCGCTAAGCCAGGCATAGGGGGCCATCTTCCCGGGGAAAAGGTTACTGAAGAGGTCTCAAATACAAGAATGATACCTAAGGGAACTGATGCAATATCGCCTGCTCCGCACCATGACATATATTCTATTGAAGACTTATCCCAATTAATTTTTGCTTTAAAGGAAGCGACAGACTACACAAAGCCTGTAGGAGTAAAAATAGCAGCAGTCCATAATGTTGCGCCTATTGCAAGTGGAATTATTAGGGCGGGTGCAGACTTTGTTACCATTGATGGCCTAAGGGGTGGAACTGGCGCAGCTCCCCAGGCAATAAGGGATAATGTTGGTATACCTATAGAGCTTGCCTTAGCTTCAGTAGATACCAGATTGCGTGAAGAAGGAATAAGGCATAATGCATCCATAATTGCAGCTGGCAGCATCCGTTCAAGTTCCGATGCTATAAAGGCTATAGCGCTAGGCGCAGACGCAGTTTATATAGGAACAGCTGCACTAGTGGCCATGGGATGTCATTTATGCCAGAAATGCTATACAGGTAAATGCAACTGGGGTATTGCAACCCAGGATCCATATCTAACTAAAAGGCTTAATCCGGAAATTGGAACTAGAAGGTTAATGAACTTGCTACGTGGCTGGTCATTAGAGATAAAGGAAATGTTGGGGGGAGCGGGCATTAATGCAATAGAAAGCTTAAGGGGGAATAGGGAACATTTAAGAGGTATAGGATTAAGTGATAGAGAACTTTCTATACTTGGAATTAAACATGCAGGAGAGGCATGGTAATATGAAAAAAATATATATAAAAGAAGAATATTGTATAGGATGCAGGCTTTGCGAAATTTATTGCCAGGTCCAGCATTCCAAAAGCAAAAAAATAATAAAAGCTTTTAAAGAAGAGCAGGGAGAGTTGATGCCAAGAGTTTTAGTAGAAGAGATAGGCAATAATTCTTTTGCAATACAGTGCAGGCATTGTGTTGATGCTCCATGTGTTGCAGCCTGCATATCTGGAGCAATGAAAAAGAATGAAAATACAGGAGTAGTTACTTGTGATGAAGATAAGTGTGTGGGCTGCTGGAGCTGTATAATGGTTTGCCCTTATGGTGTTATAAAAAGAAATACAGTAGAAAAGAAAATAGCTTCAAAATGTGATCTCTGTGGGGATGAAGAAATACCAGTATGTGTAAAAAATTGCCCCAATGAAGCACTGCAACTAATAGATGTTAAAGAAAAGACAGGTGATAGGAATGGCTAATACAGAATATTTGATAATTGGAAATTCTGCAGCGGGTGTTAATGCTGCTGAGAGCATAAGAAAATTTGATAAAAAAAGAGCTATTAAAATTATTACTTATGAAAAATTTAGCAATTATTCAAAACCATTGATAACTTATTATCTGGCCAGTAAGCTTACCTTGGATAAAATTAATTTTAAAGAAAGAAATTTTTATAAAGATAATGGGATAGATTTAATCCTTGAATCAAAAGTACAAGATATTGATTTTAAAAATAATATAGTTAAGACAGATAATGGAAATTATGATTATGAAAAATTATTAATTTCTAGTGGCGGTAAGCCAATTTTGCCTAAAACTAGCATAAAGGATGAGAATGGAAATCTAAGTTTTTTGGGTAATGAAAATACAAAAAATATTAATGGCATTTTTACCTTAACTACACTAAAGGATGCAATAGAATTAAAAAAATATATTGATGCCAATAATGCCGGAATAGCTACTATACTAGGGGGAGGCTTAATTGGCCTAAAAGCGGCAGAAGCTTTCCTAGAGCTTGGATTGGATATAAATATAATTGAATTATCAGATAGGATACTTGCTGCTACATTTGATAATGAAGCATCCAAAATTTTGGAATCAGAAATAAAAAGGAAAGGCAGCAATATATATACCAAAAATACCATTAATATAATAAAGACTGAAAAAGGCAGGGTAAAAAGAATTATTTTAAAAGATGGGACTAAAATAGATTGCAACTTATTAGTAATTGCTGTTGGGGTAAACCCTGATTTTAGTTTTTTTGATAATAGTATTTTAAAAACAGGTAAAGGAATAAAAGTAAATGATTACATGCAAACAAATATTGAAAATGTTTATGCAGCTGGCGATGTAATTGAAAGCAGCAATATATTGCTAGAAAATGTCAGCAATATTGCCATTTGGCCGCTGGCTGTAAAACAAGGATCTGTTGCT
>JAGYOJ010000270.1 GCA_018399435.1 Actinomycetota bacterium
CGGAACAAAAGAATACAGCCAATACAAAGAACCAGGCTTTAATGAAGACACTTTAAAAGAAATAAGCTTAAAGACTGGAGGGGAGACTACTCTTGTAGGGTTTAAAGATGAACTGGAAGACTTTAAGTCCTTTAGTGACGAATTCTTTCCCATATGGCTTGACCATATAAATAGTACTTCTTCAATTCTTGATGATTTTAATAGCAGTACTATCTATGAAGAAAAGATCAAATGTTCTTTGATGCTGGAACAAAGATACTTGGAATTTAAAAATAATCTAGAAAATATAGAGCCTCCTTCTATTGCTTTAAAACCATATAACTTGGCTGTTGAAGCGGTTTCTTATAGAGCGCTTTTCTTTAAAATGTTTAATGAAAATGCGCCTGCCAATGAACTCAGTGAAATTGAAAACAAGGCTTATCTTGCCGAAGCTAGCTTTTGGAAAGAAATTGATAATATATATAGTTATTTTGATCAAGAAATGGCAAGGTTGAAGAACGAAGACAGTAATATGCAAACAGCATTTAATTAATTACTATAAAGAAAGAAAGGAAAAACAATGAAGTTTATACTGATCATTGCGGCGATTGTGTTGCTTGTGGTAGGAATTTTGGGCCTATTCCCTCAATTTGGTTGGGCCAGTGTGCCATTGTGGCGTGCAATACTGGAAATAGTAGTAGGCGGCCTGGTGTTGATTATAGGCATAAGAACACGTTAGAGTTTGTAATAAGAAGAAATTAGTGGAGAAAAGGGCATGTATCTTTTGGATTCTGGCAACCATAGCAGTTGTACTAATAATTTTTTCAGGTATTTTTGGTTTTAGGGGAGCCGGGAAAAACAGGCTGGGGAATTCTAAAAATTCTATTTATTCTATCTTTAACTATTGGTATATAATTTTCTTTATGATACATAATAATCCTCTCTTTACTTATGATAGATTGTTATAACATACGATTACAGTATAAAGTAGGAAATATCCCGTGACATGGGATAATTACGTAAAAAATAAGGCTTAAAGATATATCAAAAATTACCGGAAAGTCTGGTTTCAGCTGTATCTAGCGATCTTTTAAGGAAGAGCAGGGTTAGTGAAGAAACAAGCAAGCTAATAAAAATATTTCAAAAATTATGATTATAGAGAAAGTGGAATAAAAAAGGAACTAGTTACTGGTAAAACTGGAATGATTGGAATAATCTTTGCAGATCTAAAAAACCTATTTTATTCAATTGGCTATATGTTTAGAATTAGTATTGAAGATGTATTATTAATGGAAGGCCAACTGATCCTAGCCATATAAAAAATATTAACCTAAAAGATACACCAGCTATATTTGTAGATAAGGAAGTTATTAGAATCGTTCAATTTATTTAAATTTTTATAAATAATTAAAAAGCAATTAATGATGCTATTAGTTATTTAGTAAAAATGGAC
>JAGYOJ010000271.1 GCA_018399435.1 Actinomycetota bacterium
TTATAAAACAATTATAGGAAAGGAAAATAAATGTTAAATAAAAAAGATAAGATAAAAAAAATAATTAGAAGGCTCCATGAAGGTGAAAATCCTAAAAAAATAAAGGATGATTTTAAAGAAGTTTTAGATGATGCTACTTCAAAGGATATAGCAGAAATAGAACAGGAACTCATAAATGAAGGCATGCCGCATGAAGAGATAAGGAGGCTCTGTGATGTCCACCTGGAGCTATTTAAGGATTCAATTAAGAAAGATGAAGCAGAGATAGGCCCAAACCATCCTTTAAATGTATTAAAGCAGGAGCATAAAGCGATTTTAGAAATTTCAGAATCGCTATTAAAAGTAGTTGAAGATATTAAAAATCAGGGAAGTTTTAAAAAATCTAAAAAACTTTTAGAAAAACTAGGAGAAATAGACAATCATTTTATTGAATCAGAAAAACATTATGTAAAGGAAGAAAATGTTCTTTTCCCCTATATTGAAAAACATGGGATAAAAGAGCCACCCGCTATTATGTGGACAGAGCACAATACAATCAGGGACTTAAAGAAGGGTTTACATAATTTGATAAAAAGTCGGGATGATTATAAATTTGAAGAGTTTTTGGATAAATTAAAGGAGCAAAGCAAATCTTTAGTGGATATGGTTTCCAGCCATTTCTATAAAGAGGACAGCATTTTGTATAAACTGTCTTTAGATGTAATTAAAGACCTTGAATGGGAAGAAATTAAGCAGCAGTTTGGCGAAATTGGTTACTGCAGTTTTATCCCTGAAAAGATTAGAATTAAGGCAGGGCCTGCAGAAGGGAAGAAAGCCAAACTTGAAGCTGGAAAAATTGATTTTGATACAGGTTCCCTTACTATAAAAGAGGTAAAATCTGTATTAAATTCACTGCCGGTTGATATAACTTTTGTAGATAAGGAAGATAATGTAAAATATTTTAACCAGTCAGGTGAGAGGATATTTCCAAGGACGAAAGCAGTTATTGGAAGGTCTGTTCAAAATTGCCATCCTAAAGAAAGTGTTAGCAAAGTTGAAGAAATTTTAAATGATTTCAGGGAGGGGAAAAGAGATTCTGCTGAATTTTGGATCAATCTTAATGGAAAACTTATTTACATCCGTTATTTCCCTGTAAAAGATGATAATAATAAATATCTTGGCTGCCTTGAGGTTACGCAGGATATAACAGGTATAAAAAAATTAAAGGGAGAAAAAAGGCTGCTTG
>JAGYOJ010000272.1 GCA_018399435.1 Actinomycetota bacterium
GAGGTAGTACCTGTCCTGAAGGACCTATATCCTGCCATGGCAATACTCATCTTAAGCATCGATCCCGAACTTGAAAAAAAGTATTTAGATATAGGTGTCAAAAATTTTATCTTAAAGGGAGATTCTGCTGAGGATTTTTATTCCTCATTGCTAGGTTTTCTTAAAAAAGAACAAATAAAGATCTCCAATTAGAAACTAAAAACCACATATAATGAGAATATGAAAACATTAATAAAAGCCCTGATTCTAATATCGATCTTTGTTTTAGTCTTCCTTATGGGCTGCGGGACAGAAGAATACAGCCAATACAAAGAACCGGGCTTTAATGAAGACGCCTTAAAAGAAATAAGCTTAAAGACTGGAGGGGAGACTACTCTTGCAGGGTTTAAAGATGAGCTGGAAGACTTTAAGTGCTTCAGTGACGAATTCTTTACCATATGGCTGGACCATATAAATAGTACCTCATACTTGCTTGATGATTTTAATGACAGTACTATCCTGGAAGAAAAGGCAAGATGTTCCGAGGTACTGGAACAAAGATACCTGGAATTTAAAAATAATCTGGAAAATATAGAACCCCCTCCCATTGCTTTAAAGGCATATAGCCTGGCTGTTGAGACTGTTTACTATAGGGCGCTTTTCTTTAAGATGTTTAATGAAAATGCCTCTGCCAGTAAACTCGGTGAAATTGAAAACAAGGCCTATCTTACCGAAGCCAGCTTTTGGGAAGAAATCGATAATGTATATGGTTATTTTGATCAAGAGATGGAAAGGTTAAAAAACGAGGACGGTAATATGTATAATGCAACATCTAATTAATTATCATAAAAAGAGAAAGGAAAAACAATGAGGTTTATACTGATTATCGCGGCGATTGTATTGCTTGTGGTAGGAATTTTGGGCCTATTCCCTCAATTTGGCTGGGCCAGTGTGCCATTGTGGCGCGCAATATTGGAAATAGTAGTAGGCGGCCTGGTATTGTTTATAGGCATAAGACGACGTTAGGGTTTCTAATAAGAAGAAATTAGTGGAGAAAGGAGTAAAGTATGAGTATCTTTTGGATTCTGGCAATTGTAGCAGTTGTACTAATAATTTTTTCAGGTATTTTTGGTTTTAGAGGAGCCGGAAAAGCAGGCTGGGGAATCCTAAAAAT
>JAGYOJ010000273.1 GCA_018399435.1 Actinomycetota bacterium
GTAGATAAATTTGAAACTGCAATGCAAAGGGTAAAAAAGGATATGGGCTATATAATAGCTTTTAGTTTTGGAAAAGGGGCTTATGAAGAGGTTGCAGAAGCAAAACAAAGAGGCCTACACATAGACCTTTTAACAGTTGATAAGCTACTGGAATATGAAGAAGAGGCAAAACAGGGCAAGCTCCTATAATCCTAAAATACCTTCCAGGAATAAATTGTTAATAACATTACATTTTGTTGACAACATAAAACTATAGTGTTATTATAGTTAATAACATTACAAAATAGACAAAAGGACATGTTATGAACAATAATAGAAAAATACCGACAGTTTTAGACCCGGAAGAGATAGAAGCCCTTAAAAAAGCCCCTAATACCCGTTACCCGTCCGGGATAAGGGATAAGGCCATAACCGGCCTGGCATTAAATACAGGCCTAAGGGTGGACGAAATTATTAACCTGAAGCCGTCAAACGTGGACCTTAAAAATAAAGCGGTTACCCTAGACCATGCTAAAAAGGATAGTTTTGGAAGTGTTGTTTTCAGTAGCCCTGAAGTAGTGGACCTTATAAAGAAGTGGAAAGCCATAAGGCCTAAAAGCAAATGGCTGTTTTGCACTATCACCAAGGAGAAGAAGATCGCAGGCAAGGGCATAACAAGGCCAGGCGGTAAGCTTTCCAGGCAGTACCTGACAAACATGGTTAAGAGATACGGAAGGATAGCCGGGATAGATAAAAAGGTAAGCTTCCATACCTTGCGCCATACCTATGCAACCTGGCTGCTGATAAGCACAAACAATATAGAAACAGTAAGGCAGCAGCTCCGGCATAAGAGCATAAACACTACTACTATATACACAAAGACAGCCTGGCAATTCCAGGGCCATAAAGCAATAAACGGCTTTCAGCTATAAGCCCGGTCCGGATGAAGTTTTTTCAGATTTTCTAAGAAAGTAACAGGGAGAATAACCGGGGTATAGCTTTAAGAGTTTATGCCCCGGAAATGCCCCATGTAATACCTATGCCAGGGGACTGAACGGGCCTTAAATCGCATTGTAGAGCGCCCATTTTAAAGGGGTGATAAAACAATGATACTTATGCTAACAAGAGAAGAAGACACCATAAAAAACATATTAAAACGTCAGTTAAGAAGGT
>JAGYOJ010000028.1 GCA_018399435.1 Actinomycetota bacterium
AAAAACATTCCTTATTATCAAATATTAGTATTTTCTCTTCCAGCCATTTCTCAAGCAAGTAATTAGCATGATCATATTTATTTTTTTTATTCTTTTTATCGGGTAATATCAGGTTAACTACATTATATGGGCTAAACCTAGAAATCTTTTTTTTAAAATCTGAAGAAATAATATCATAAGGCGGAGATAAAACTTTACTTAGTCCGGAAACTTTTTGTTGATTATAAAATAAGCCTTTAAAAGGAGCTATTTGTACCATAAAAATCCTTAAGTTTTGGTTATAAAAACGTTTGTATAATATAAAATTCAATTTAAATTATGTCAACCTAATTTGTCAATTTAATATTTTTTAACTTGTTGATTCAATAGTTAAAATAAGGTAGCATTATGGTTTAATATATATTAATCAAAATAATTAGGAGGTATATGGAAGTAGAAATAGTAGAAAATGTATTAAAATATAATAAAAGCCATGCTGAAGAAAATAAAGAAGCATTTTCAAAGAATAAAGTTTTAGCTTTAAATATTCTTTCCTCGCCGGGAGCCGGAAAAACTTCACTGATAATACAATCATTAAAAAAGTTAAAAAATAAATATAATATAGGCGTTATTGAGGGTGATATTTCTTCAACCCATGATGCAAATAAAATAAAAGAATATACTGAAAGTGTGGTACAGATTAATACAGGGGGAAGTTGCCACTTGAATGCTTCTATGGTTAAAAATGCTTTAACCAAACTTAATTTAGAAGATATTGATATCTTGTTTATTGAGAATGTAGGAAACCTTATTTGCCCTGTTAATTTCTATTTAGGTGAAGACGATATGATTGTCTTAGCATCTGTAAATGAAGGAGATGATAAACCTGTTAAATATCCTCCGGTTTTCATAAAAAGCAACCTGGTTTTACTAAACAAGATAGACATGTTTGAATTAAGCAATTTTTCAAAGGATTTCTTTTTAGAAAAAGTAGATCAATTAAACCCGGGCGTAGAAGTTATTAGCCTTTCATGCAAAACTGGGGAAGGTTTAGATAATTGGATAAATTGGCTTGAAGAAAATATTAAATTAAAAAAAACTAATATTACGTAACAATAGTTGACATAAATTAATAATAATGATATTTTTCACTTGTTACAAACCCTTTACAAATAATGCTAAGTGAAAGGAGACCATATGCAATATAAAATATTAAAAAAGAATAAGTATCAAGATTTTGTAAAAGGTTTGATAGAGGACTATAATTTTATTGGGCCTACTAAAAAAGATAAGTCTGTCCATGATTTTGTTCCTCTAAATTCTATAGAAGAACTTGATACTAACTACCTGAAAACAACTATCCCGCCGGCAAAAAAGATACTGTTCCCGCCTAATGAAAAACTAATAGAATATGAAATTGGTGATGAAATCAAAGTAAAGCCAGTCATTGAAAGCAGCGAGACAGTACTTTTTGGTATCAATGCTTGGGACATCAATGGAATGAATTTCCTGGATAAGTTCTTTTCTAAAGATTTTGTTGATGAAAATTATTGGGATAAAAGAGACAAATTGACCGTAATAGGAATGGATACCGAACCTACAGAAAACAATTTTGCGCTAAGCATGGATACAGAATATGCTACTGATGGATTTGACCTTTATTTACATGACTTAGGAGATAGGTATTTTGTTAGGGTTAATACGCCTAAAGGCAATGAGCTTGTAGAAAAATATGTAGATTTTGATGATGCTTCAGAAAATGATTTTAAAGATTTTGATAAATACATGGATGATTATAGGGCTCAATTTAGCAATAAGGTAAATATAAAGAGTTTCTATGATAATTTTGAAATGATTTATAATGATGAAGAATTTTGGAAAAAAATTGCTAAAAATTGTTTTAGCTGCGGTTCATGTAACTTAGTTTGCCCTACTTGTTTCTGCTTTAATGTTAAGGATGACTTAAAATTAGATTTAAAAACAGGCGAAAAAACCAGGGAATGGGATTCATGCATGATTCCGGAATATGGTTTAGTGGCAGGCGGCCATAATTTTAGGCCAAATAAAGAGAATAGGCTAAAGCAGAGATACCGTTGTAAATTAAAAACATATTTTGATAAGTTTGGCCAATATGCATGTGTAGGTTGTGGCAGATGCATAGAGGCTTGTTTAGCTAAAATTAATATTGCAGAAGATATTAATTCTGTTAAGAAAGAGGTGAATGTATAAATGACAATAGAAGCAAAAGAAAAAGAAAAGGATTCTATTTATAAGCCATTTATAGCAACTATAAAAGGGATAAAAGAATTATCTTCAACCGAGAAACAGTTTGATATACAAATAGATGATAAAGAAACAAGAGAAGCTTTTAATTTCAAACCAGGACAGTTTGTTGAATTAACTGTATTTGGATTGGGAGAAGCACCTTTTTCTATTCCTTCTTCACCAAACAATAAAGATTATTTTGAATTATGTATAAGGAATGTAGGTAATGTTTCTGGCGCCCTGCATAAGATGAAAGAAGGAGACAAGGTAGGCATTAGGGGGCCTTTTGGTAAAGGGCATTTCCCTTATGAAGAGATGAAAGACAATAATGTAGTAATTGTAGCTGGTGGTTTAGGGATGGCTCCAGTAAGGTCTTTAATTAAATATGTATTAGAAAATAGGGATGACTATAAAAGGGTAATTATTATTTATGGTTCCATAAACCCAGACTACCTGCTTTACAAAGATGAATTAGAAGAATGGCAAAAAAGAGATGATGTTGAAGTTCGTTTAACCGTAGATGAACCTTGTGAAGGCTGGCAGGGAGAGGTAGGAGTATGCACTAATTTAATTCCTGGAATAGATTGTCCGGTAGATGAATCTTATGTTGTTGTCTGCGGCCCTCCTGTTATGTACAAATTTGTTATAAAAGAATTAGAAAAGAAATGCTTTAAGCCGGAAAAAGTATTCTTATCTTTAGAAAGAAGAATGGAATGTGGTGTTGGTAAATGTAACCATTGCCATATTGGAGATAAGATGACATGTGTGGATGGTCCAGTTTTTAGCTTATGGGAAATTAGAAATCTAAAGGAGGCAATATAATGAGTAAGCCAAAAGTAGGTGTATTTGGTTTTACTGGTTGTGGCGGATGCCAGTTAGAAATATTAAACTTGGAAGACCAATTATTAGATTTAGTAAGCGCTGTTGATATCGTTCACTTTAGGGAGGCAATTACAGAATATAGTGATGATTATGATATAGCATTAGTTGAAGGTTCAGTAACAACCAAGCATGGTGTAGAAAGAATTGAAAAAATAGGAGATATCGCAAAAATAATTGTTGCTGTTGGCGCATGCGCTTGTACGGGCGGATTAAATTGCTTAAAAAATTTATATGGATTAGAAAAAGCAAAAGATTTGGTTTATGGCGATAAAAAAGACTGGATTGATACAATTGAAACCAAGCCCATTGATAAATATGTGAAAGTTGATTACATGGCTAGGGGATGCCCGCCAAACAGGTTCGAGATTGTCGATGTTATTAGGTCTTTAATATTAGGGAGAAAACCTGAAATACCAAATTATCCTGTATGCGTTGAATGCAAAAGAAATGGCAATACCTGTGTTTATGAATTGGGAATGACTTGCCTTGGGCCAATAACTAGGGCAGGCTGTGACTCAAGATGCCCTAATAGTGTTTCTGGTTGTGAAGGCTGCAGGGGCATTATAGATAATCCAAACGTGAACGCGCAAAAAGATGTATTAGAAGAATATGGTTTGACAGTAGAAGATATAATGGAAAACTTTAATCTTTATAATGCTTGTAAAAAAATAGAGCAAAAATAATGGAGGTAAAGTAATAATGGCTAATACTTTTAGTATAGAAGAAGAAAATGTGTCGAGAGTAGAAGGTCATGGCGACTTGGTTCTTGATGTAAAGAATAAGAAGATAGAAAAATTACAGTTCAGGATTCCCGAGTCTCCAAGATTCTTTGAAGCGATGTTAGTTGGAAGGAAATGGGATACCCCCTCCCATATAACTTCAAGAATATGCGGAATTTGTTCGGTAGCCCACACATACGCATCTATAAAAGCTACTGAAGCTGCAATGGGGATTAATAATATAAATGACCAAATACTCAAGCTCCGTAAATTGATATTCCATCATGAATGTGTACAAAGCAATGTTTTGCACGTTTATTTTCTTGCAGCGCCGGATTTTTTTGGAGTAGGGAGTGCAATATCATTAGTAGATTCTCATCCTGAAGTTGTAAACATAGCTTTAAGGGTTAAGAAAATGGCTAATGATATGGTTAGAATTATTGGCGGCAGGGCAGTACACCCTATAAGGACTGTAGTTGGTGGTTTTACTAAATTACCCACAATACAGGAAATGCATCAAATGAAGGAAATGCTTCAGGCTGCATATCCTGATTTAGAAAATTCTCTAGAAGTCCTAAAAACATTAGATATACCTGATTTTGAGAGAGAGACAGAATACATATCAATATCTGATCCGGTAGATTATGCGCTTTATGATGGGAATATTAAATCTACAGATGGATGGGAAATAGATGACCAGGACTATCTTGATAAAATTAATGAAAAAGTGGTCAAGCATTCAACAGGTAAGCATAGCTGGGCATCAAGGGATGCTTATTTAGTAGGGGCTTTAGCAAGGTTTAACAATAATTATGACCAGCTATCTGATAATGCTAAACAATATGCTGAAGAACTAGGCTTAAAACCCCTAAATTATAATCCATTCATGAATAATATTGCTCAATTTGTTGAAATAGTCCACAGCGTGGATGATTCAATAAAATTGATAGACGAGTTGCTTGAAGAAGGCTTGGATGAAGATAAAGCAATAGTGGACGTAAAGCCTAAAGCTGGAAGGGGCGTAGGGGTAGTAGAAGCGCCTAGAGGCCTTTTAATACATGATTATACCTATGATGATGAAGGCAAAGTAGAAAAGGCTAATTTAATTATTCCTACTAACCAGAATTATGCTAATATTGAAAAAGACTTGGAAGAAATGGTTCCACAAATCATAGACAAAAGTGAAGATGAAATAAAATTAGCATGCGAAATGCTTATCAGGGCATATGACCCATGCATTTCTTGCTCAACCCATTTCTTAAATGTAAAACTTGTAAACAAATAAAGGCTTATGGGTTTAAAAGAAAATAATATTCCCAAAGCTGAGAAAAAAATTATTGGCTTTGGGAATATTTATATGTCTGATGATGGTATAGGCCTAGAAGTAATAGACAAGCTAGAGAACAAAATAGAGGGAATAGAGTTAATTGATGGCGGAACATCTGCAACTGATTTAATCCTGCACGCAAAAAGCTCCAAGAAAATAATAATAATAGATGCGGTAGATGCTGGCCAAAAGACTGGTGAGATAATAAAGTTTGATGCTAGAAATGTCAGCCAATATTTTGGCAATATAAGAAGTTTTTCACTGCATGATTTTAACCTCTCCCAAGCCTTAGAAATGATCCAAAATTTAAAAATAAATACCGAAATAGTAATTATTGGAATCAAGCCTAAAAATATTGGTTTTGGCGAAAAGCTTTCTCCGGAAATAGAAGCAAAAATACCTGAGATTATAGACATGGTAATAAGGGAAGCAAATGATTGAGGCAATAAACTGCAACAAAAAAATAGGGGATAAGGCTATCCTTGATAATGTAAATTTTAAAATTAATAAATAGAGTGCTTTTGGATATCTGGGCCCTAATGGAGCAGGGAAAACTACTACTATTAGAATTGGCCGTGCTTGATGAAGCCAAGTAGTGGAAATTTATATGTATTTAGCCAGGATATTGGAATTAAAAAGGAATTAAGTAAGTGTATTAACCGATAGCAGTGGCTTATATAACAATTTAACTGCAATTGAAAATTTAAGATTTTAGGGTAGCTATACTCTGTAAGAAATATTGAAGAGAAAGCAAAAAATATGATTAAATTTGTAGGCCTTGAGAGCTCAAAAAGCCAGAAGGTGGGGATGTTTTCTGCAGGCATAAAAAGAAAACTGGCTATTGCTAAGTCAATTATAAATAATTTAGGAGTGCTGTTTATGGATGAGCCATCTGTTGGGCTTGATCCGCAGTCACAAAAAATGGTTAGAGATTTAGTAATGGATCTTGCATTTAATCAAGAAATAACTGTTTTTTAGTTTCACATAATCTTGACATGGTCCAGAAAACATGTAACCACATATGTATAATAAATGAGGGGCAAATCGTGGTAAATGATAGCTTAGAAAAATTGCAAAATAAATATAGCAAATTGGTATTTAATATTAAACTAAGCTTAGAAGAAATAGCTAGAAGAGCGGCAAAAATTTTAAGAAATAAATATGCTGGCTTAGAAATAGAAAAAATAAAAAAAGAAATAAACATAATTGAAGGTCCACAAAGAACTTATAAAATTTTAAAAATATTAATAGAAAATAATATTGAAGTAAGCGAAGCCTCAAAGATTATAAGCTCACTGGAAGGTACTTGCTTAAATGTTGTAGAAAAAGGGCATCATGAAAAAGTATAATAAATTGTGGATAATAGCAAAAAAAGAAATAAAGGAGTTTTTATCCAATAAAAGATCGCTTTTAATATCAATTGTTTTTTCAGCCATGGTCTTAGCAGTAAGGTTTATGGATGAAAGCTATACAGTAAGCTGGCAGATAGTATTTATATTATTTTTAGCAGCAAGCCTATTATTAATAATAATAAAATCTGCAAAAAAGGAAAAAATAATTACTGCGATTGATTAGCATATTCTTGGCAGCTGTTCGCCTATTTGAAAGTCAAGCAGTCTTTTTGTGCCTATTTCTGTATTAAGAATAAGGCTTCCCTTATCTTTTTTGCCTACCTCTCCAATTATTTCTGAACCTTTGCCGTATTTATGTTTTTTTAAAATTTTTAAAACTTTGGCTGCATCAGTGCTGTCTACAAATACAACCATTTTGCCTTCATTTGCTAGATAAAGTGGGTCAAGGCCCAAAAATTCACATATTCCTTTAACCCCGTCCCTTACCGGGATATCCTTGCTAAATATATTAATAGCGTGTTTTGACTGTTCAGCCAATTCCAAAAGCACCGTAGCCAGCCCGCCTCTTGTTGCATCCCTAAGGGCATGCACTTTATTTGATACTGATAAAATATCTTTAACCATAGAATTTAGGGGAGCACAATCGCTAATTATTTTTGAATGGAAATTAAATTCTTTTCTTTGGCTTAAAATTGAAGTGCCGTGGTCTCCAATGGGTCCATTTACAATGATCTTATCACCAGTTTTAATATTAGCGGGTGATAAGCTTAAGTTTTTTCTTATAATGCCTATGCCTGATGTATTAATAAATATTTTATCAGCATTTCCCTTTTCAACAACTTTGGTATCGCCAGTAACTATTTTTGTGCCTGCTTCATATAAGGTTGACTTTATTGATTTAAGTATTATTTCTAAATCTGAAAGCAAAAAACCTTCTTCAATTATTAAGGAAAAACTAAGGGCTAGGGGATCACAGCCTGATGTTGCAAGGTCATTTAAAGTGCCGCATATACTTAGCTTCCCTATATCGCCGCCCGGGAAAAAAATTGGGTTTACAACAAAACTGTCGGTAGTAAAAGCTATCCTATTGCCATTGTTTTTAAGTACCGCGCTATCTTCAAGCTTATTTAGTGTAGAATTTCCTAAATATTTAATGATTAAATTGTTTATAAGCTGGTTTGTTTTAATACCGCCATCGCCATGAGATAATTGTATAATTTTATCTTTATTATTAATTTTTAATCCTTCCCATGTCTTTCATATTTATAATAAGCTGCACATGAGCCCTCGCTTGAAACCATGCAGGGGCCAATAGGATATTCTGGTGTACAGGCTTTAGCAAAAAGCTTGCATTGGTTTGGCTTTTTTATGCCTTTAAGAATTTTCCCACAATCGCATCCTGGATGTTCTTTTGGCTTAATGCTTTTTACTGGAAACTTAGTTTTTGAATCAAATTTTTGGTAACTTTCTTTCAAACATAAACCACTACCTGGGATTTTTCCTAGGCCTCTCCAATCTGCATTTGAGGGTTCAAAAACACTATAAATTTGTTTTATTGCTTCCGGGTTTCCATTCTTTTTTACCACTCTCTTGTATTGGATTTCAACTTCAGGTTTTTTATCAGTAATTTGTTTTAAGATAGAGTGAACTGAACTTACCATATCCATAGGCTCAAAGCCACTTATTACGCAGGGAATCTCATATTTTTCTGGAATAAAATTATAAGGGGTGCTGCCAATTATTGCAGAAACATGGCCAGGACATAAGAATCCGTCAATTTTTACTTTTCTGTCTTCAAGCAATATTTCTAATGCAGGGGGGACTACCTTATGGGTGGAAAAAACAAAAAAGTTGTTTAAATTATTTTCTTTGGCCCTTTTTAGTATGACTGCAGTCAAAGGGGCAGTCGTTTCAAAGCCTATAGCAATAAACAACGTTAGCTTCTTTGGATTGCTTATTGCAAAATTTAATGCATCCATAGGCGAATAACAAACATTTATTTTTTTGCCTGATGATTTTAAATCCTGTAAGGAATTTTTTGATCCAGGAACCCTGAGCATGTCCCCAAATGTAAATATTTGCATATCATAATTTTTTACAATTTCTAGAATCCAGTCTATATCCTTTAAAGATGTTACACAGACTGGGCATCCAGGCCCGCTTATAAGGTTAATATTTTCTGGAAATAATTGCCTGAGGCCATTTCTAGAAATTGCCATAGTATGTGTGCCACAAACTTCCATAATATTAATGGGCCTGTCAGGATTTATTTTTTTTATATCACTTATATATTTATTTAGGCTTTTCTGCATCTAGGTATTCCTTCCAGTATTCATGGGTTTTTAGGGCTTCTTCTTCATCTATAACCTGGATTGCAAAACCTGCATGTACGATTACAAAATCACCAACTTTTGCTTCAGGAAGCAAAGATATATCTACATCTTTGCTAACCCCCAGGCTTTCAACTTTTGCAGTATTTTTAGTTATTTCAATAATTTTTGCCGGTATTGCTAAGCACATATTACTCCTTTCATAAATAATAGCTGGCAAGATATGCCTGTCCCAGGGATATTCCGCCGTCATTGACAGGCACTTTAAAGTTGGAAAAAACGCTAAATCCTTCTTTCCTCAAAAAATAAAAACATTTTTTTAATAATAAATTATTTTGAAATACTCCGCCACTTAAAGCAATGTTTTTAATTCCATGATTATCCCTTATTATTTTACTTATTTTAACTATCGCTTCTACCAGAGTATTATGGAATTTAGCTGATATTATATCTGATGGTACCCTATTTTTTAAATCTTTTATAATTTGTTCTAAAATAATGAAATCATCTATTTGGATGTTTTCCATATCGGCAATAAATGTATTATAAGAATAATTTATTTTAGTATTAGCTGCCATTTCTAAATGAATAGCCGCTTCGCCTTCAAAGCTGTTAACATGGGTTAAATTAAGCATGGAGCTAATTGAATCAAAAAATCTTCCCATGCTTGTAGTAACAGGAGAGTTATAGCCGGATTCTGCCTGTGAAGCAATTGTGTATAGCTCAATCTCTTTTATTATATCCTTATAAAAACCAAAAGTGTCATAAATAAAATCACTAAACCCTTTACTACAATTTTTGAGCTTAAAATATTTGTATAGATAACCCAGGGCCATTCTATATGGCTTTTTTATAGAAATTTCTCCTCCTGGTATATATTTTTCTGTTAAATGGCCAATCCTTCTATAACTGTTTTCTTTTACTAAAAAAATTTCACTTCCCCAAATTTTCCCGTCATCTCCGTACCCTGTGCCATCCCAGGAAAAGCCTAAAAGGTCTTCCTTTATGCCGTTTTCTGCTATAACACTTGCTATATGGGCCTTATGGTGCTGGAAAGAATGCTTTTTTGCTCCATTTTCAAAAGTTTTTGCAAATTTAGTAGAATTATAGCCAGGATGCTTATCAAGGGCTAATACATCAATATCTTCAATATTAAATAAATTTCTGTAAATATTTAAGGTTTCTTCAAAAAATATATTAGATTCAAGAGAATCAAGGTCTCCCAAGTGTTGGCTAACTATGCTATAGTTTTTTTTATATATGCAAAAAGTATTTTTTTCTTGTGCCCCCAAGGCTAATATTGTCTTGTCTTTTATATCTTTTTTAAGTTTTACAGGATATGGAGAATAGCCTCTTGCTCTCCTAACCAGCATTTCCTTTCCGTCAAAAACCTTAATAACAGAATCATCATATCTAGAATATATGTCCCTGTCATGTATAAGGAAATAGTCACAAATTTTATTTAATTTTTCTATAGCTTCCTTGTTTTTTGAAGCAATGGGCTCTTCGGAGACATTTCCACTGGTCATAATTAGTGGAATGTCAAGGTATCTAAAAAGCAAATGGTGGATAGGAGTGTAAGGCAACATGATTCCTTCATATTTATTGTAAAAAGAAACATATTTAGAAAGAAAATCAAAATCATATTTTTTTATTAATACTATTGGAGCTTTAGCAGAAGATAAGCTTTTTATTTCTTGATCTGTAACTTTATAGTATTTTTTTATGGTTTCAATATTTTGAAGCATTACTGCAAAGGGCTTAAAAGGCCTTTGTTTTCTTTTTCTCAATTTTTTAACAGCTGCATCAGATGCAGCATTACAAGCTAGCTGGAAGCCCCCAAGGCTTTTAATGCCTATAATATTTCCCTGCATTATTTTTTCACAGGCCAGGCTAATTGGATTACCAGTTTTAATATTTTTGCCATTTTTATCTACTATAGAGAGAGCAGGGCCACAATTATTACAGGCTATGGGTTGTGCATGAAATCTTCTATTTTTTGGGCTATTATATTCTTTTTTACAGTCTTCGCATTGGGCAAAAATTTTCATGGTTGTATTTGGCCTGTCATAAGGCAGTTTATCTATTATTGTAAATCTGGGGCCGCAATTGGTGCAGTTGGTAAAAGGATAAAGATATCTTCTTTTATCTTCTGGATTGTTTATATCCAGTATGCATTTGCTGCAGGTAGCAAGATCTGGAGATATTAATTGGAAATTTTTTTTTGTATTCCTGCTTTTCTTAATAGCAAAATTATCAAATTTTCTAAAAGGTATTTCCCCTACATTAATTGATTCAATTAC